>JAPPHZ010000035.1 GCA_028820935.1 bacterium
ACGGGCCTGCCTGATTGCGCTCGAAGCGGGGTGTCAGGTGCCACTTCCCCACCGCCAGAGCGCTGTAGCCGGAGTCGCGCAGCAGCCTGGGAAGGGTTGCTGCAGACTTCGGTATCCGCCCCGTATAGCCGGGGAATCCCATCGGAACCTCGGGACCGATCCCCATACCGACAGCGTGGTGGTTGCGACCTGTTATGAGCGTGGCTCTTGTCGGCCCACATAGCGACGTAACGTGAAAACTGTTGTAGCGGAGCCCGTCTTCCGCCAGAAGATCGATGTTCGGAGTGGAGATCTCGGCGCCGTAGCATCCGAGTTGGGCAAAACCCAGGTCGTCAAGGACGATCATGACGACGTTCGGAGCATCCATCTCACCTCCAGGATGGTTCCCCAACGGGCGCCGCGGTGCGAACTACCACCGATGCTTCAGCTTATCCGGATTGTGCGCGGATCGCCGCCGACGAACACCTTGCCTTTGAAGCCCCGCCGGACCTCACGGGCCATGCGCCTCACCGCCCTCCGTCCGGTGGCATCACCGTTGCCGCCGAAGTGCACGATTGCCACCATTCGCACGCCCGCCTCCGAGGCGATCCTCCCTACTTCCGTCGATGAGGTGTGGAAGTCCTCGAGACCCTTTTCCCGGATGATCGCCTCCGTGGCCGTGCACTCGTGAATGAGCAGGTCGGCTCCCTGCGCCAGCCGGATCATCTCGTCCGACGGCGCCGTGTCTCCCGAGTAGGCCACCGACCCTTGTTCGGTGTCCAGCCGGTATGCCCAGGCGTCGAGAAAGCGGGAGTGGGGAACTGAGGCCGCCGTGACCTTCCAGTGCTCTCCCTCGTGGACGACTCCGGGAGCTTCCACGTCGCCCGCCAGCACCTCGATTCCCCTCGGGTCCATGCCGACCGAGCCGTCGGTGCGAGAGGCGATGTCACGGGCATAGAAGCCGTCCGGGCCGACCAGGGCCTCGATGAGCGCGGCTGTGCCTTTCGGTCCGTAGACGGGGACGGGTTCGGTACGCCCGGTGAGCCACGAGCCGAACAGAAACTCGACCAGGCTCATGTTGTGGTCGAAGTGGCTGTGGGATATGAATAGCGCCGATACCTCCCCCGGGGGGATACCGACGGCAAAGAGACGGCTGACCGCCTTTCGACCGCAGTCGAACATGACGTTGGTGTTCCCGAAGGACACGACATGGGCCGGGCCGCCCCGGGTGCGGTGCCACCACCCCGAACCCAGGATCGCTACTCGCATGTCAGGTCCTAGGAGCCTGCGGCTGCCGCTGTGGGTTGCTCAAACTCCCGCCTGATCGGTCACGAGGTCGGCGACCTGCAGCCATCCGTAGGCCACCTCAGCTACGCCTGCTCCGGCGATGTCGATGGTTCTGCTGTCGATCGGTTCCCCTCCGAGAGCCTCGTAGAAGCGGCACGCGGGATGGTTGTCCTTCGCCACCCACAGCAGCATCGAGTCGAACCCGTCCGCCAACAGCCTCTCGGCCACGGCCGAGACGAGAAGGCGCCCCAAGCCCCTGCGCTGGTACTGCTCGAGCAGGTAGACGAGATAGAGCTCTCCCAGGTAAGTCTCGTTCCCGGTTCGCTCCGGCCCTCCCGCGGCCAAGCCGACCACATCACCGGACTCGGTCTCCGCGAGGAAATTGCTGACGGTGGGCCGCGCCGTCGTCAGGACCTGTTCCCAGAACGACTCCCTGTCCCGGTACGAGAGTCCGGCCAAGAACTCGTCGGGCAAGATGCCGGCATAGGTGGACCGCCACGAGTCGACGTGAACCCTGGCGAGCGAATCGGCATCCCGCGGTTCCGCAGTCCTGATACGCATGGAAACACCTTACTACCAGGCCTTTCGGGACGCGGGGCGTTTCCGGTACGACGCCGCCCTCGCCATTCGGTATGGGTGATGAGTCGGCATTGGCGGGCGGTTAGTGGCTGGATGTGTTGGCTAACCGGGGAAGGTGACCGGACCTACTACATCTTCCACGTCAGCGGCTTCGATGACTACCCGGCCGCGGTCGATGGCTGACTGCTTCATGGCGTCGAGGTCGACTCCGGGCGGTGGCGGTGCGAAGCTGAGCACGAACGAGACCGTGGCAGAACCCCGGTTCTCCACTCCGAAGGGCATCCCCCTGGGAATGTGGAGCGCATCGCCGGGAGAAAGGGCTACGCGGTCTTCGTCGAGGATCCCGTCGAGATGTCCCTCGAGCATGAACAGCGACAACTCGAACAGCTCGGCCTCCTCGGCATCGGGCGGCATGTAGCCGCCGGCGGGCACGTGGGCCACGTAGGAGAACAGTTCCTTCCCGGAGACCAGCGGCCGGTAGTAGTAGCCGTCGTCGGCGTGCTGGTAGGCCTCGACTTCGGTGAACCTACGGATGGACATGACCACCGTCCCTGGGCAGGCGAATTGGGCGTCCAACTCTAGTGATGGTCCTGCTATCCGCCGGGGTGGGGTTGTTGGGGGTGGTATTTGTCGAGGAAGGACTGGTAGGCGCGCTGTTGTTGTTCGTGGGGGCTGAGGTATTCGAGGTTGGTGGGGTGCCGGTAGTGGGCCCAGGTTCGGGGTGGTAGGAGCCGGCGGCGGTGTGGTGGTGTGTGGGGGTCGATGCGGTGTCCTTTTCGGTGGACGGCGATGTGGTGGTGGTACCAGCAGAGGGTGGTTAGATTGTCGGCCGTGTCGGGACCGCCGTCGCGTTTGGGGATGACGTGGTGGGTTTGGAGCCGGTAGCTGCTCTGGCATGAGTCGATGACGCATCTGCGGTCCCGTGCGAGCACGGCCCGGCGGAGCCGTTTGGGTATGTGGCGTCTGGTCGGCCCGATCTCTACGACTTGGCTGTCTTGGATGGTGACTTCTTCGGTGCGTCCTTCGCACTCGGCCGTCTCGACGGCCAGTCGCCCGACTCGTGGACCGTTGAACAGTTCGACTCCTTGGGTGTCGTCGGATCGGTTGGCGAGGGTCTCATCTTTGATGAGCATGATGACGGGTTCCCGCCCGGCGGGGTCGCCTGGTGTGAGGTTCTGGTCCAGGTCGTCCTGGGCCATGGTGGCTAGGCCGATGGCCTGTCTCTGAGCGGGCGAGAGCTCGGGATCAAATTCTGGGGTGAGGGGTGGTATCTGGTCGGCTCGCCGGTCTAGGGCTTGGCGGACGAGTTGCCCGTCGGTGGCAGTCAGCCTGCCCGACAGGTGCCATACAGCGCCGTCGTCGGACACGCGCAGGTTGACGTACTGCCGCTCGAAGGCGCTCCGCTCGTCTCCCCTGCTGAGCTTGCGGAACCTGGTCGCCAGCTTCGTGACCCCCGCTAGGTCCAGGTCCTCTGACGCGGCTACGTCGGCGGGGGTGGCTCCGGCTTGGAGGAGGCGTTGTTGGGAGACGGTGCGGTCGAACGGCAGGTGCCCGCGGCCTATGAGGTCGATGGTGTCGTCGTCCAGCCGGCGGGCCAGGTAGGCGAGATCCCGGGCAACGGTGTGGGGTATGTCGAGTCTAGATGCTGTCCAGTCGATGAGGGATCGGTATCCGTCGCGTACGATCCCCCGGTGGCGCATCACCATCTTGAGCCAGGCGAGTTGGCGACCGCGGAGCCGGTCGATCTCCCGCTGTGTGTCTTTGAGGTTGTTCTCGGCGACCAGAATGGAGTCGGCGTCATGAAAGGTCGGTGCTTCGTACATACCAACTAATATAACGTCTGGCTATGACAAACTATCCCCTACAATCGCAGAAATCTCAAAAATATAGAAAGCTCAAAAATATAACGGATTTGGCATATCGGACGGCTGGGTTGGGGGAAGCATCCCGGGGAGCAATTCGAGTTGGTCAGTGTTTATCCGGGCTGCTCGGCGAATACGTGGATGGTGCCCGTATAGGTTGAGACCCAGACCTCGTTGTTGAACGGGTCGTAGGTGATGCCGATGGGTCTGGGAGTCGTGTCGAACTCCTGGAGGATCATGAAGTCGCGGGTCCGTATCTTGCTCACGGTGTGCGACCTGTAGTTGACGACATACAGGGCCGTGCCATCGGCGGAGATGTCCATGCTGCGGGGTGCCTGGCCGGTCCGGACGCGGCGGACGACCTGTCCCGAGTCGAGATCGACTGCCACGACCGCGTCCTCTCCGTTGAGCGTGGCGTACAGGGTCTTGCCGTCCGGGCTCAACACCAGGTGGCGCGGCGAGATCCCGACGTCGCGAATGTATGTCAGCGCCGGCTGGTCTGCTGTCCCGGTATCGCCCTGTTCGGGTGAGAAGGCCGAGAGGTCTATGGCGGCTATGCCGGTGGATCCCATGACGGCCACGTAGGCCGTCCTGCCGTCGCCCGTGACCGCGACGCCTCTCGGGTGGCGACCGACGTCGATCTCCGCAAGCGTCTCGTGCGTGACCAGGTCGATCACGGTGACATCGAAGCCGCACCAGTTCGATACCACCAGGAGCCGGTTGTCCGGCGTCACGGCCAGGTGTTTCGGTACGGGACCGACCGGATAGACACGGTCGATCTCGAGCGCCGTGGCGTCTATGCGGTATACGAAACTGTCCTGTCCCTGGTCCTTCCCGCAGGTGTCGCTGCCGGCCTGCGAGTCGTATCCCGGGCCGTACATGCGGTAGTTGGATACGAATGCGAACGATCCGTCCGACGTGAAGGCCGCTTCCACGGGTGCTCCCCGGTAGATATCTCCGGAGGCGTCATACCCGAACTCCCGCAGGTTGACGGAGTCGTCGATGGTCTTGACGATGCGCTTCGTGTGGTCGAGGACCGAGATGGTGTGCCGGTACATCATGTTCTGAGCCAGGTACAAGCCGGTTCCGGACGCCACGACCGATTTGGGCGCGAGGTCGCCTGCGATCCGGGCCACCGGGTGCATCACGAGCTGGTCGTTCTTCGGGCGCGGAATCGGCACCAGGAATCCGTTCACGACCATGGTGCCGAAGGGCGCGATGTCTGTCAGCGGCTTGCCGGCCGCCCCGACCGGGTATACCGGAGCGAGGAATCCCAGTAGAAGGGCAACGCTCGCGGCCACGAACCGGGACGCCACCCTCACGCGCATCGAGTTCAGCATCCGGAACCGGACCGGCATCTTGGAGGACACCTTCCAAACATGTGCAACATCATATCAATGCTCTATTACATGAATCGATTGCTCAATAGCAACACCGGATTCCGTACCGCGGCCGGGCAGAAACTACGGACGGCGCGGTGGTAAGTTCTGCGTGTGGTCCATTGGTATCGGCGTTTGGGAGGTGGGCGTGAGGAGTCATGAGGTCGACTACCGGATTGTGGGCGATGACCTGCAGTTCGTCGAGGTGGAACTGGATCCGCAGGAGACGGTGGTGGCCGAGTCCGGGGCGATGATGTATATCGAGGACGGCATCACGTTCGAGGTCAAGATGGGTGACGGGTCGGAGCCCAACCAGGGGGCCTGGGGGAAGCTCAAGTCGGCCGGCAAGCGGGCGCTGGCAGGGGAATCGGCGTTCCTAGCCCACTTCACCAACCAGGGCGGCGGCCGGCGCAAGGTTGCGTTCGCGGCTCCGTATCCGGGAAAGATCGTGCCGCTCGACCTCGCTCAGCTCGGCGGCCGGATCCGGGCCCAGAGGAACGCGTTTCTCTGCGCGGCGAGGGGTACGAAGCTAGACATCGCCCTCAACCGGAAACTCGGCGTCGGCTTCTTCGGCGGCGAGGGATTTATCCTCCAGGACCTCTCGGGCGACGGAATGGCCTTCCTCCACGCCGGCGGCACCATCGTGGAGAAGCACTTGACCGGCGAGAAGCTCAGGATCGACACCGGTTGCGTGGTGGCGTTCGAGCCCCAGATCGAGTTCTCGATCGAGCGGGCCGGGCGGACATCGACCATGTTCTTGGGCGGCGAGGGCCTGTTTCTGGCGACCCTGGAAGGCTCGGGGCGGGTCTGGTTGCAGTCGCTCCCCTTCAGCAAGGTGGTCGACGAGGTGATCCGCCACATCCCGCCGCCCAGCAACAGCGGCTAGCGGCCCGAGCCGGACGAGAACGCGAAGATCGCGGCGAGCGGGCTTCGCCCGCCGGGCCCTCCCCCACCGCCACCACCTGGGTCGGGGCGCGTTCTGCTATGCCCTGGTGGGGGTCTGCTGGTCTTCGGCGCCAAATCCGACATTTGGTCTTCGTCTAACGCGGCAGTTGGGTGCGGCGGCGGTCGTCGTGTACTACCTGACTTTCGTTCGGCTGCTTCGGGAACTGAAGGCTGTAAGCGTGACCTGAAGACCGGTACATGGAGTTGCTGGGTGATGTTATGGCCCTGGTTCGTGCGCTCCGTGTGCACGGCCACCATATTGAGACCGCCGAGCTATCAGCCTGGGATGCCAGCCATCCGATAGTGGCCTCACGGTTCGAGCTGTTCGCGCTGCGGCGAACAACGTGTGTCACGGTCGGGGTCCCTCTGGGCACGGACTTGCGAGACGATATTGGTGAGGACGCGAGGCGCGAAATGCTGAGCCGAGTTGAGCTTGCTTGAGCCCGTCGCGGGATGCTCCCGGTCAGGAGCGCTCGAACGCGATTTGTCGTATCTCCCACTCGATGGTCGACTTTGGACTGGAGCCGCGCGCCATCACGTCGAGTTCGTAGGCCAGCAGACGGATTGCGTCTGCGCCATAGGTGTCGGTAGCGAATCTTCGGTGTCGCCACGCTTCCATATTGAGGCGGAACATCTCCGCTGCGCGCCTGTCCAGCACGGGCAGTGACCGGACTCCGTTCGCTCTCGTCTGGAGAAACTCCGGCAACGTGATCGTGTCCAATACAGGGCCGATGTAGAGGGTTCTTCCCTCGTGGTTCAACAGCGAGTTCACGACTTCCAGGTACTGTGACAGCACGCGGTTCGAAGTGGTGATCGACTCCACTTCGTCCAGCAGTAGTACGCCGCCTCTCACAAGCTGCGATCCCCATGCGCTGATCACAGCCTCCGGATCCCGTAGGTGTGTAGCCACGAATCGCGCGTACAGGACATCCGCCGGGCCTGTGGGGAAAGGGACAGCAGTCGCATCATGAACGAGGTACCGTACACTCCTTCTAGCGGTACGCTGCGCCTGGGCCACGTACACCTCGGAGGTGTCCATCCCTACTGTTAGGCGCGGTTTCAGTGTTCTGGCGATGAGGCGCGTCGTGTAGCCGGGTCCGCATCCGATGTCTACTGCGAGATTCGGCGGGTCGGGAACTGCCTCGTTGACGAAGCTACGCGAGGACTGGGCAAAGATCCGGGCCAATAGCCTCAACCGGTCGGAAGCTGTGCTGCCGTCGCCGAACATGTACTCCGCCTCGCCCGGATCGCTTACCCGTCGTTCAGCCATGAAGCCGCCATATCTGCCGGAGTAGCACAGATCGTATTGCTCAAACCCAAGCTGCCCATTTGTGGCGCTCGTGGGTTCATGGGCTGACTCTATCGGTGCTATCTCTTGACGGGGTGCCGTAGATAATGGACTGTGGGAAATGCCACTCGGGTTGGAGGTGTTGTAATGAGCCGTCATCGGTGCCGAATCCGGCATTTGGTTTCGTCTAATCCGTCCGGGAGGTCGCTGCGACTGACGTTATGTGGTTGACAGCATATAGGTTGGGGTTGGCTGAGCATCGGTGCCAAATCCTGGTGGGGGCTGCCTCGAACGATATGATCCCTCGTGCGGCCTGGTAGACGTCCGAACCGGGCCGTTGGTAATTACGGTTATCTACTAACATACAACGGCGGTGTGACACGTTCAACCCCTCTGTGGAGGGTGACCGCGCGGTTTGTGGGGAAACCCAGCCGGGTCAGTCGCGTTCCAGTTCGAGCGAGGCGGAGTTCATGCAAAAGCGCTGGCCGGTCGGCTGTGGGCCGTCGGGAAAGACGTGCCCCAGATGTGACTCGCAATTACCGCACACCACCTCGGTGCGCACCATGCCGTAGCTGTAGTCGTGGCGCTCCTCCACCGGGGCTCCGTCGACCGACTCGTAGAAGCTGGGCCATCCGGTCCCAGAGTCGTACTTGGTCTCGCTGCGGAACAGCGGGATCCCGCAACCGATGCACATGTAGGTGCCGGCGTCCTTGGTGTTCCAGTACTCGCCGCTGAAGGCCCGCTCGGTACCGGCTTCCCGAGCCACGTGGTACTGCATCGGGGTCAGCTTCTCCCGCCACTCCTCCTCGGTCTGCGGGATGGCGGCCGCTTCGCTCTGGGTCGGGGTCATTCTTCCGGTCCTTCCCTTGGTAGCGCTGATTCCGGCGCGACATGCAGGCTTCGATACAACCGACTACGGACTCGGTGTCGGAACCCCTGCAATAGCGATCGTAATGATCCTATCCTTGTGCCCATGGCAACTGAACATACACGCCGGGCCGGGGCTATCGGCAGACTCCCCGTCCCGATGATCCTAACTGTGTCCCATGGCTGACCCCGCGGTCCCCGAGGCCGTCTCCTCGGGCAACCCACCCCCGAGCGGGTGGAGATCGACCAGGGACTACTTCCTCGCCGGGCTGGTGGCGAGCGGGTTCGCCGTGGCCTTCTCCGAGATGCTCGCCTCGTTCTTCGTGTCGGCGCCTTCGCTGGTGCTGACGATCGGGCAGAGGTTCATCGACATCACCCCGGCTGCCCTCAAGGATTGGGCCATCGCCGTCTTCGGCACCAACGACAAGGCGGTCCTGATCGGAGGGATCGTGGTGGTGACCATCATCATCGGCGGCCTGCTGGGTGTGGTGGCCCGCGAGCGCATGCCGCTGGCCGCGATGGGGTTCGTCGCCTTCGGGCTGCTCGGTTACGCCCTGGGGATCACCGATCCGCTCGCCACCGCCGGCGCCACCTTCATTCCCGCCATAGGGGCGGCCGGGAGCGGCATCGTCGTGCTGGTCCTGCTTCGCCGCCTCCTCCAGGGACCTGCCGCCGAGGCCACCGAAGCCACCGATGCCGCCGCGGCCGTATCTCCGGACTCCCGGCGGGCGTTCATGACAGCTTCGGGCGCCGCAGTGGTGCTCGCGGCGGGCCAGGTGGTGATCGGGCGGCTCGCCGCCGACCGGACCCAGTCGGTGGTGGCGGCCCGTGAGCAGGTCACCCTTCCTACGGTGGCCGCCTCACCCTCGACCACTGCCGCCCCTGCCGGCACCACGACGGTGGCCGCCACCGTGGCTGTCGAGGAAGCCCCGGTGGTGGAGACCACTGCCGCCACCGTGGCCGAGACGGAAGTGGTACGCACCGTGGCAGATCCGACACCCGCCCAGATCGCCCAGGTGGAGGGGGTGTCGGAGTTGATCACGCCCAACGAGACCTTCTACCGGATCGACACCGCTCTCAGCATCCCCAACGTCGACCTGGACACCTGGGAGGTCAGCTTCACCGGCCTGGTGGACTCACCCTTCAGCCTCACCTATGACGAGTTGATAGCACTTCCCATGGTGGAGCGCTACATCACCATCTGCTGCGTCTCCAACTCTGTGGGCGGCGACCTGATCGGCAACGCCAAGTGGCTCGGCGTTCCCCTGAAGGACCTGGTGGAGCGGGCCGGTGTCCGGCCCGAGGGCACGCAGTTGATCGGTCGTTCGGTCGATCGCTTCACGGTCGGCTTCCCCACAGAGGCGGTCTTCGACGGGCGGGAGGCGTTGCTCGCGATCGGCATGAATGGAGAGCCCCTCCCGGTCAGGCACGGCTTCCCCGCCCGGCTGGTGGTCTCCGGCCTGTACGGGTACGTCTCCGCCACCAAGTGGCTGTCCGAGGTCGAATTCGCCCGTTGGGAGGACTTCGACGCCTACTGGATACCGCGTGGTTGGGCCAAGGAGGCCCCGATCAAGACCCAGTCCCGGATCGACACGCCTCGCCCGGGCACCGTCGAGGTCGGTACGCGAGCCATCGCCGGGGTGGCCTGGGCACAGACTCGGGGCATCGAGATGGTCGAGGTCCAGGTCGATGGCGGCCCGTGGATGGAGGCCATCCTGCCCGAGGAGCTCACCATCGACACCTGGCGCCAGTGGCACCTCGAATACGACTTCACTCCGGGCGCCCACACCATTGCCGTGCGGGCCACGGATGGGACCGGGACCACCCAGACCTCCGAGATAGTTCCGCCGCGCCCGGACGGGGCCACGGGCTACCACACCATCCAGGTGGTAGGGGTCTGATCCGGCGCCGGCGCCCCTATTTCGCCAGAGCGGCCAGGTAGTCGTCGGGGATGTCGAAGTTCCCGTAGACGCCTTGCACATCGGCCAGTTCGTCCAGCGTGTCCACCAGGCGCAGGACTCTGGCGGCACCGGAAGCGTCCAGCGGGATGGTCGTGGAGGGAAGCTGCGTGATCTCGGCGGTCTGCACGGACAGTTCGGCGTCCGCCAGGGCGTCCCGGACCACCGGGAAGTCGGTCGGCGCGGTGATCACCTCGAACTGATCGCCGCTCTCCCGGACGTCCTCGGCGCCCGACTCCAGGGCCGCCATCAAGATGTCGTCCTCTTCACCTTCTACTAGAAGGTAACCCTTCTGGTCGAAGAGGTAGGCAACTGAGCCCGGCTCGCCGAGGTTGCCCCCGTTCCGGGTGAAGGCGGACCGGATATCCGAGGCGGCCCGGTTCCGGTTGTCGGTGAGCGCCTGCACCAGCAGCGCCACTCCCCCGGGTGCGTAGCCTTCGTAGAAGACCGTGTCGAAGCGTTCGCCTACCAGCTCTCCCGTACCGCGCTTGATGGCCCGCTCTATGTTGTCCTTGGGCACCGAGGCAGACCTGGCCTTGTCGACAGCGGTGGCCAGCACGGCGTTTCCCGCCGGATCGCCCCCACCCTGGCGAGCCGCTGCCTCGACGGCGCGGCACAGCTTGGCGAACAGGTTGCCCCGGGCCGCGTCCTGGCGCCCCTTGCGGTGCTTGATGTTCGCCCACTTGGAATGACCGGCCATTGACTCTCCAGTCCTGTCGTCAAACCGCGAGGTCGATGAGCATCCGGTGAACACGGTGGTCGCCCGTGAGCTCGGGGTGGAAGGCGCACGCCATGACGTGGTCCTTCCTTACGAGGACGGGCCGGCCGTCGTGGCTGGCCAGCACCTCGATGTCGGGTGCGGTGCTGTCCACCACGGGCGCCCGGATGAAGACCGCCGGGAACGTATCCTCCCAGCCGTCCACGGCCAGGTCGCATTCGAACGACTCGTTCTGGCGACCGAAGGCGTTCCGCTCCACCACCATGTCGAGCGCCCCCAGCAGGGGCTGGTCTCCTCCGGTCACCGCCGAGGCCAGGAGGATCATCCCGGCGCAGGTGCCGAGGGTGGGGAGCCCGTCCGAAATGCGGCTACGGAGAGGATCGACCAGCCCGTAGAGGGTGGCGAGCCGCCCGATGGTGGTCGACTCCCCTCCCGGAATGATCAGAGCGTCGATGCCTTCCATATCGGCGGGCGTCCGGATCTCCCGGGGTATGCCTCCGGAGGCGGCCACCATCCGGACGTGCTCGCGGACGTCTCCCTGGAGGGCGAGCACCCCGACCACCGGAGCCGGCGCCTCGGGCGCGGTCGCTACCAGCCTCGCTCCTGCATCCGCTGGCCGGGGGGAATGTCGTCGATCTCGATCCCCACCATGGCCTCACCGAGATTGCGGGACACCTTGGCGATGATCTGGGGATCGCGGTAGAAGGTGGTGGCCTCCACGATCGCCCGGGCCCGGACCGCCGGGTCGCCGCTCTTGAAGATTCCCGAGCCCACGAAAATGCCGTCGCATCCCAGCTGCATCATCATGGCGGCGTCCGAGGGCGTAGCGATGCCGCCGGCGGCGAAGTTGACCACCGGCAGGCTGCCCGATCCAGCCACCTCTCGCAGCAGTTCGACCGAGGCGCCCATGTCCCGCGCCAGGGCCATCATCTGGTCGTCGCCCGCGGTGGCCGCCTGAGCGATCTCCCGGTTCATCCGCCGCATGTGGGTGACGGCCTCGACCACGTTGCCGGTGCCCGGCTCCCCTTTGGTGCGGATCATGGCGGCGCCCTCGGCGATGCGGCGCAGGGCCTCGCCGAGGTTGCGGGCGCCGCACACGAACGGCGTGGTGAAGGCCCACTTGTCGATGTGGTGATTGTTGTCGGCGGGGGTCAGGACCTCGGACTCGTCGATGTAGTCGACCCCGAGGCTCTGGAGCACCTGCGCCTCTACGAAGTGTCCGATCCGGGCCTTGGCCATGACCGGAATCGAGACCGCCTCCATGATCTCCTGGACCTTGCTCGGGTCGGCCATCCGGGCCACTCCGCCGTGCGCCCGGATGTCGGCGGGAACCCGCTCCAGCGCCATGACAGCCACCGCCCCGGACTCCTCGGCGATGGTCGCCTGGTCGGCGTTGACGACATCCATGATCACGCCACCCTTGAGCATCTCGGCCAGGCCACGCTTTACCCGCAGCGTGCCGGTCGTCTCCGCCTTGGTGCCCTGTTCCATGGCGATTTCGTCCTTTCGATAGTACCAGTTATAAGGAATATTCTACCGTGTCCAAGCCTCAGCGCAACCCTTAAGAGCGCTATCCGGCGCGGGTGGCCAGGCGGTACAACTCGACGTACCGCGAGATCACCCTCCCCCAGTCGTACCGTTCGACCCGGGCCGAAGATCCCTCCGCCAGGCGCTCCCTCATGCCCGGGTCGGCCAGCACCGCCTTGAGGGTGCCGGCCAGGGCGGCGGGGTCGCCGTTCCTGAACATGAGGCCCGTCCCGCCGAGCACGTCCTCGAATGCGGGCAGGTCGCTGGCCACCACGGCGCACCCCGCCGCCATGCCCTCCGCGACCGTTATCCCGAAGCTCTCTCCGCCCCGGTTGGGGGCGCAGAACACGCCGCTGCCGGCCAGGACGGAGCGCTTCTCGGCCTCCGACACCCGGCCCAGGAACTCGACGCCCTCGGTCGGGGGCGACTCCCCGCCACCGACCACCACCAGCCGGGCGTCCGGTACCTCGGAGCGCACCACCGGCCAGGCGGACAGCAGCAGGTCCCGGCCCTTGCGAGGGTCGGGCCGGCCTACGAAGGCCACCCGGCGAGGATCGCGTCGCGCCTCGACCCGGAAGGAGGCCACATTTACGGCGTTGGGGATCTCCACCAGGTCGAGACCGAGCCCCTCGACGGCGCTTCGGGCGGTCCGGCTCACCGCGGTGGCCACCACATCTCCCAGCAACAGCCGCACCAAGCCTCTCCCCCATCGGTACGCGGCGCGGAACGCGGGAGACGGGTCGGCGTGGAAGGTCACCACGGTCGGCCGTCCGGTCCGGAGAGCCGCCCATCCGACCAGGGGGACCATAGGCTCGTGTACGTGGATCACGTCCGCGCCGGCCACGGCGGTCCGCACCCGGCGGAAGGCCACGGGCGACAGGGCGATGGGCGCGCGGGAGCGGTTCACCGGAAACATCACGGGGCGGCCCGCGTTCGCCGCCGCGGCACCGGATCCGGCTCCCGGACCCACCGCGAAGGCTTCCTCGCCCTGCCGCTGCAGATGCTCGACGAGCCCGAGTACCTGCTGCTGGACGCCACCCGGGATGTCGAGGGCGTAGGGCGAGATGACGGCGACCCTCAAGCATCCTCCCGGCGCCGCTCGAGGAAGTCGCGGTCGGACGGCCAGTTGGGTTGGACGAGGTGCCACTGGGTGGGTGCTTCCCGGATCATGTCCTCGTACCGGTGCGCCAGGCTCTGGGTGATGCCGCCCATCCGGTCCGGGTCCTCCGGACCGGGATCCTCGATGGGAGCGAGCACCACCACCCGGTGACCCGCGCCCCGCTTGAAGTACGAGACCACGGGGAGCAGGACCGCACCGTTGCGGATCGCCAGGGCAGCCGGGCCGGCCGGCAGGGTGGTCCTCTCTCCGAAGAACTCCACTTCCACGCCGCGCCCGCCGATGTCACGGTCGGCGACCAGCGCGATGACCCGTCCCTCCAGCAGGTCCTTGCGCAGCGCCCGCATCGTGGACAGGCCTTCCGCCAGCACCACCCGGATACCGAGTTGGGCCCGCATGCCGGTGAACCACCGGGCCAGCCGGCGGTTGGCCAGCGCCTCCGCCACGGCGGTGATCTGTACTTTCGCATCCTCCGCCAGCGTGCCCGCCAGCTCCCAGTTGCCCACGTGGGGAAGCGCCGCCACGATGGGTCTCCCGGTCTCCTGGGCCGCCCGGACGTGTTCCAGCCCGGTCAGCGTCACCCGTGACCTCACCGCCTCCGCCCGCCGCGGCCGGAACCAGAGCGTCTCCGCCCAATAGCGGCCATAGGCGCTGAACACCTCCCGGGCCGCTCGCTCCACGGCCCGCGCATCGCTCCGGCCGAGAACCCGTCCCATATGCCGGATCGCCATGGCCTTGCGCTCCCGCGCCCAGAGCCAGCAGAGCCGGCCTGCCCAGCGACCCAGGTGGCGGACGATCGGTTCGGGTAGAGCTCCGAAGATCCCCGCGCCTGCCCGGTAGGTCAGGTAGGTGAGCAGGTCAGTCACCCGATGACAGCTGCCGCCAGGTCTTGAAGAACCGTTGGAAGACGGTTAGCCAGGTGAGGATGGCCATGAGCCACAGCATGACCGAGACCTGATCGAAGAGGAAACCCGCCGCGAAGAGGATTACCCGCTCGGCCCGACCCATCAGGCCGCCCCGGCCCTCGACGCGCCCGATGTCGGCCTTGGCCCGGAGGTAGGAGATGACCAGCGAGGCCCCCAGGCTCAGCACGCAGAGCACGACGAGGGCAGGATCGCCTTCCTGAGGTGAGAGCCGGGAGGTGAGCCAGAAGGAGCAGGCCGCGAACATGGCCGTCTCACCGATACGATCGAACACGGAGTCGAGCAGGGCACCCCGGGGCGAATCCGATCGCGACGCCCGAGCAACCGACCCGTCCAACCCGTCGAGAGCCGAACCGCCCAGGATCACCAGGGCCCCGACGACCACGTTGCCGGTGGCGAGTAGGACGGATCCGATCAGGGTGACCACCAGCCCGGTCACGGTCAGGTGGGCGGGTCGTACCCCGAGGCGGGCCAGGCCACGACCGATTGGCGCCACCACTTTCTCGACATGCTCGCGGGCCCAGACTTCGATCACGGTGGCTCCTTCCGCTCGGGAAGCTACCACAGACGGCAAGCATCGTATGATTGCCTACACTCGGATGCCCCACAAGGAAGCGGAGGAGGATGCGACCGGAGAACATTCGAAACGTGGGCCTCTTCGGCCACGGAGGTTCCGGTAAGACCTCCCTGGCCGAGGCTCTCCTTTTCAACGCCGGCGAGATCAACCGCATCGGCTCCGTCGATGCCGGCAACACGGTCATGGACCACGAGCCCGAGGAGATCGAGCGCCAGAGCTCGCTGGGGCTCGGAGTGGCATCCTTCGATCACAACGGTACCCGGGTCAACCTCATCGATACACCCGGGTACGCCGACTTCGTGGGGGAAGCGCTGGCGGCGTTGCGAGCCGTCGACCTGGCCGTGTTCGTGGTCTCCGGCGTGGACGGCGTGGAGGTGCAGACCGAGATCCTCTGGGAAGCCGCCCGCCTCGAGGGCATCCCGAGGGTGGTCTTCATCAACAAGCTCGACAGGGACCGCGCCTCGTTCTCCCGCACCCTGGACGAACTCGTGGAGGCCTTCGGCAAGCGTATCGCTCCCATCCAGATTCCGATCGGCGAGGAGCAGAGCCTGAGCGGAGTGGTCAGGCTGGTTTCGGGCCGCGCCTACCGCTACAGATCGGGCCGGACGGAGGGCACTCCGACCGACATTCCACCCGAGGTTGCCGACGATTTCGAAGAGACCCGTTCCGCCCTCGTGGAGTCGGTGGTGGAGACTGACGACGACCTGCTGGAGGCCTACTTCGAGGGGGAGGAGCCGTCGGCGGACCGGATGGTGCAGGTCATCCACGACGGGATGCTGGAGGGAGACATCTTCCCGGTGCTGGTGGGGTCCGCGGGTTCGCTGGTGGGAATCGACACGCTGGCCGAGTTCGTGGTCGACTTCGGCCCCGATCCCCTGGAGCGGACCATGCCCGCCACCCGGAGCGGCGACCTGGCGCCCGATGTCGACGCCCCGGCGGTGGCCTACACCTTCAAGACATCGGGGGACCAGTACGTGGGCCGGGTCAATACCTTCCGGGTCTTCTCGGGCTCGTTCAGGCCCGACACCGTGCTCGAGAACCCCTCCAGGGACAAGCTCAAGATGTCCAGCCTCTTCTCACTCCAGGGCAAGGACCACGCCGCGCTGCCGGAGGTGACGGTCGGGTCCATCGGGTCGGTGGCCAAGCTCGACCGGCTGCGGGTGGGCGACACCCTGAGGGCCTCGGGCAGCGATGTCGAGATCGCACCGGTCCGGGTGCCCCGCCCCGTACACGAGGTAACGGTGTCGCCCCGCTCCACCCAGGATGAGGACAAGCTCTCGACTGCCCTGGCCCGGATCCAGGAAGAGGACCCCACCATCATGGTGCAGCGTCGCGCCGAGACCAGCGAAACGGTCCTCTCGGGCCTCGGGGAGGCCCACGTCAGCGTCACGCTGGCCAAGGTGGCGCGGCTATTCGGGGTCGAGGTGGACACGGGCGTACCGCGCATTCCCTACCGGGAGACCATCCAGGGGCGGGCCGACGTGGAGGGCAAGCACAAGAAGCAATCGGGCGGGCGGGGACAGTTCGGCGTGGCATACGTGCGGTTCGAGCCCAACCATCGGGGCGAGGGTTACGAGTTCGTCGATCAGATCAAGGGCGGGTCGATTCCCCGGAGCCTCATCCCGGCGGTCGACAAGGGGATCCGGGAGGCACTCGAGCGGGGCATCCTGGCCGGCTACCCGGTAATCGACGTCCGGGCCACGGTCTATGACGGCAAGTTCCACTCCGTCGACTCCGATGAGCTCAGCTTCCGGATGGCGGGGATCATGGCCGTCCGGGCGGCGGCCTCCGACCTGCGGGCTACCATCCTCGAACCCATCGCCGTGGTCACCATCCGGGTGCCCGAGGACTACATGGGCGACGTGATCGGTGACATCAACGCCAAGCGGGGGCGGGTGCTCGGGATGGACGCCGACGGGCGGAGCCGGGTCCTGAAGGTGGAGGTCCCGATGGCCGAGGTGCAGCGCTACTCCGTCGATCTGCGGTCGATGACCGGAGGGCGTGGATCCTTCGACATCGAGTTCGCCCGCTACGAGCCCGCTCCGCCCCAGGAAGTGCAGCGGGTCGTGGCGGCGACCAAGGCCGCGGCCGAGTAGGAGGGACGAGCGCAGCACATGGAGAAGGCGACAATCCGCGTCGATGGCGAGGACGCGATCGACCTACCGATCGCATCGGGAACGGAGGGCGAGCGGGCGCTCGACATCAGGAGCCTCCGGTCGGCCACCGGGATGGTCACGCTCGATCCCGGATACGTGAACACCGCCGAGACGTCCAGCGAGGTCTCGTTCATCGACGGCGAAGCAGGGATTCTCCGGTACCGCGGCTATCCGGTGGACCAGCTGGTCGAGAACTCCACGTTCCTGGAGGTTGCCTACCTGCTGGACAGGGGCGAGCTGCCCACCTCCGATCAGATGGCGGCGTTCGAGAGCCGCATCGCGGAGTACCGCTCCCTGCCCGAGGAGTTCGAGAAGGTACTGGAGGCTCTCCCGGCCGGTACCCATCCGATGCAGAAGATCGCCACCGCGATCGCCCTGCTGGGCGCCTACTTCCCGGGAACGGCGGGATCGGGAGAGGTGGAGGCCAACCGCCTGGCCGCTACCAGGCTGGTGGCGATGATGCCGGCGCTGGTGGCCTGGTCGCATCGCAGCGATCGGGATCGGGTGTACATCGATCCCGACCCCGGCTCGGGTTACGTGGCCGACTTCCTCAACATGACCTTCAACCCGGGCGACGCCGGCTACGAGGTCAGGCCGGCCCATGTCCAGGCCATGGAGGCGTTGCTGATCCTCCACGCCGACCACGGCCAGAACCTCTCCACCTCGGCGGTCCGGCTGGTCGGATCGGGGCAGACCGATCTGTTCTCCTCGATATGCGCCGGCGTCCTGGCGCTGTCAGGCCCCCTTCACGGCGGCGCCAACCAGCGGGTCATCGAGATGCTGGAGGACATCCGGTCCACCGGCGGGGACACCGGGCTGTTCCTGGACAGGGCGAAGGACCGGAACGACCCCTTCCGGCTCATGGGCTTCGGCCACCGGGTCTACAAGAACTTCGATCCCCGGGCCCTGATCATCAAGCGGCACGCCCGCGCCCTCCTCGACAACCAGCCCAATCCCCTGCTGGATCTGGCTCTGAACCTGGAGCAGGAAGCCCTGGCGGACGACTTCTTCATCCGGCGGCGCATCTACCCCAACGTGGACTACTACTCCGGCATCATCTACCAGGCGATGGGCTTTCCGAGCGAGATTTTCACCGTGCTGTTCGCCCTGGGCCGGTTACCCGGATGGCTGGCGCAGCTGCGGGAGATGAAGGAGTCGTCGAGCGCCCCTCTCAAGCGGCCCCGCCAGGTCTACACCGGCTACCCGCAGCGGGACTACCTGCCCCGGGCGGAACGTTGACCGACGGCATCCGCATCCCTGCCGAGGTGGCCAGGGAAGCGGGCGTCCCGGACGATCTCGATTCCGGGCAGCTGGGTCCGTACCGGTTCCCGTCCCCGGCCCGTCGCCGGATCGGCGGCCGCATCTACCTGACCGCCGGGTTGCTGGCGGTGTTCGGTGCGCTGGCCAACCTCGGCGCCGGCCTGTGGGTGGTCGCGATCGGGCTGCTGGGCCTCGCCTACGTTCACTACCGCACGGCCTGGTCGCCGGCGATAGGCCAGGAGCGGGCGCTGGACATGGCTGCAGCCCTGGCCCCGTTCCCGGTGGGTCATGCCTCGGCCGCCCTGGGGTTCGTGGGAGGGCGGTCACGCCCGGTCTGGAACCTCATCCTGTACTCGGCGGAGGACCCGCCCCTGATGCGGGCGCTGGTCCGGATCGATGCGGTCAGCGGGCGCAGGATCGACGAGGTGTACACGGAGCAGTTGGAGCAACCCGCCTGAGCCCGCCGGGGGCTGGAAGGGTACGTTCAGCGGGGAGGCCGGGCCGCATCGACCAGCTCGGCCACTGCCCCATCCATCGGAACGCCCCGCCTCTCTCTTTTCTCCGACCGGAGGCGAATACCGACCGTACCGTTGGCGGCGTCCTGGTCGCCCACCACCAGGATGGCCGGGACTTTCCGGGTGATAGCCCGGCGGATCTTCTCCCCCAGCTTGCCCGGTCCCGAGGCGGACTCGACCCTTAGGCCCCCGGCCCGGAGCTTGCCCGCAACCCGGCCCGCGTAGCCGTCGTGACGGTCGGCGACCGGTACGACCACGGCTTGGACGGGCGCCAGCCACATCGGCATGGCGCCGGCGTAATGCTCGACCAGCACCCCCAGGAAGCGCTCCACCGAGCCGAACTTGGCGGCGTGGATCATGACGGGGCGTTCCCTCGTGTCGGCAGGCGTGACGTATTCGAGGCCGAACCGCTCCGGCAGGGAGAAGTCGACCTGGATGGTGGACATCTGCCAGCGGCGACCGATGGCATCGTCAAGATGCACGTCGATCTTGGGACCGTAGAAGGCGCCCTCGCCCGCCGCCACGCGATGAGGAATGCCGGCCGTCGCGAGGGCCTCGGCCAGGGACTCTTCGGCCAGCTCCCACAACTCCGGCTCCCCGACCCACTTCTCCTCCGGACGGGTCGACAGTTCGGCCCAGAAGTTGTCGAAGCCGAAGTCTCGAAGGAGCCGGATCACGAAGTCGAGGTGGAGCTGCAGCTCGGACGAAACCTGGTCACGGGTGCAGAACGTGTGGGAGTCGTCCTGGGTGAACCCCCGCGCCCGGAGCAGGCCGTGTACCACGCCCGACTTCTCGTAGCGGTACACGGCGCCCAGCTCGGAGAGGCGCATGGGCAGGTCCCGGTACGAACGGGCGTCCGAGCGGTAGATCATCACGTGGAACGGGCAGTTCATGGGCTTCACGCGGTACTCGTCGCCCTGATCCATCTCCAGGCCGGGGTACATGTTCTCCGAGTAGAAGTCCAGGTGGCCGGAGGTCTTCCAGAGGTCCGCCTTGGCCAGATGGGGCGAGAACACGAAGTCGAAGCCGGAGGCCTCGTGGACGCGCCGGCTGTAGTCCTCGACGAGGCGCCTCAGCATCCCGCCCTTCGGGTGCCATACCGCCAGGCCCGGGCCGAGGCCTTCGGGGAACGAGAACAGGTCGAGCTCACGGCCCAGCTTGCGGTGGTCGCGGCGAGCCGCTTCCTCGATCCGGTGGAGATGGGTCCGGAGAGCCTTGCGCGATTCCCAGGCGGTCCCGTAGATGCGCTGGAGTTGGGGACGCTTCTCGTCCCCCCGCCAGTAGGCGCCTGCCGTCCGCATCAGCTTGAAGGCCTTCAACCTTCCGGTTGAGGGTAAGTGTGGGCCGCGGCACAGGTCCACGAACCCATCGTTGCGGTAAACGGACACCACGTCGCCGGATTCGACCTCCGACTCGTCCACCGAGCGGATGATCTCGAGCTTGTAGGGATGTTCCCGGAAAAGCTTGAGCCCCGCGGCCCGCGACATCTCCTCCCGGACGAAGGGCTGATCGGCCGCGACTATACGGTCCATCTCCGCCTGGATAGCGTCCAGGTCGTCAGGCGTGAACGGCCGTCCGATGTCGAAGTCGTAGTAGAAGCCATCGGTGATGGCGGGGCCGATGGCGAAGGTGGCGCCCTCGAAGAGGCCGAGGACCGCCTGGGCCATTATGTGGGCGGCCGAGTGGCGGAGCACGTGGCGACCCTCCTCCGACTCCGGGGTGACCACCGCGAACCGCCCCCCGGCATGGATCGGCTGCTCCAGGTCCATCAGGACGCCGTCGACCGACACTGCCACGGCCGCGCCGGCCAGGCGCGGGCCGATCGATCCGGCCACCCTGAGTCCGGTCACTCCGGCCTCGCGGCGGATGACGGTTTGGTCGGGAAGGATCAGTTCTATGGTCATGGCCGGGTCCGGGAAGATGGCTGCGCCATCGTAATCAACGCACCACCACCTCCGGGTATTCGTCCCGGCACCGGCCACGAGATGGTTAGTTCCTAAGGGTCTTTGACCGGCGGTCAGTGGCCCTACGGACACTGGAATAATCTAAGCTGATACAACCTATCACATATAACTAGCAACTAGCAACTAGCAACTCGTCCAGCGGTAGGCGCGGTCGGTGTGCTCGGTTGCGAAGCCGAGACGCCGGTAGAGGTTCACCGCGGCCACGTTGGCCGAGTCCACGTAGAGGATCGCCCTGGTGGCTTTCCTGTGGCGAAAGAGGTAATCAAGCCCTTCAAGGGCGATGGCGCGGCCCAGTCCGCGGCCGAGGAAGGCGGGATCGACCGCCAGCACGTAGATCTCGCCCAGCGCGCCCCCGTCGGGCGCCGGCGTGTCGTGGACCTTGGTCCAGTGGAATGCGACCAGGCGGTGGTCGATCCAGCCGGTACGTACTCCGCGGGGATCGAACCACGGCATCGACGTCCGCCGCGCCAGGTCCTTTGTTGACCAGCCGCCCTGTTCGGGATGACCCTCGAAGGCCCGGTTGTTGACCTCGATCAGGGCTTGCGCATCCCGATCGGCGTCGAAACCGGCGAATCGGACGCCCTCCGGTGGCGGGCGGGTACCGGGGACGGGGAGTGTGGCCGCCATGCGGTACAGGTCCCGTTCGTGGGTGAAGAGCGCCGGTGGCGGCTCGACGGCCGGGGTGTGGAGCCAGAGCACCGTTTCCTCGATCCCGGCGGCGTCCAGGCCCCGGACGACGTCGGTGAGAAACCTCTCCTGCCGGCCGGAGTTGTCGGCCACTTCCAGCGTCCAGACCCGCCTGTCGGGGTTGGGGGCGGCGAAGGCATAGGAGACCAGGCTCCCTCCTGCCCACGCGGCGTAGCCCAGTCCCCCACCGTCAGGGTCGTTCATGGCTGCTCGCAGGACCTCCCCGAAGGGCGGGGCGCCCTGCTTCTCGGCGACTATGGCGATGAGATCCACCAGCTGTTCCCCAAGCGCGCCCGGCGAAGCGTGACATACCTCCATTGCCGCCGGAGGGTACAACTATCCTCCGGTTGGAATAGGCGTCGGAGGGTGAGTGCCGTGACCTCGTCGGACGATCGAACGCCGCCGGAGGGTACCCGCCGTCCGGGGGATTCCCGCTGGTCGGAAGTCCGCCCGGCCGAGCAGGTGCCGGTGACCGATGCGATGGTCACGCCCAGATCGGAGTCCGGCGAAGCGCGGGCCGCGGCGGGCGCCCGGGAGGGTGAGCCGCGCTTCTGCCCCCAGTGCGGTCAGCAGTGGACACCCGAGACCTTCATCTGCCGGTGGTGCCGTCATCGGATAGGACGGCCCGAATCCCGCGCCCGGACGGCACGGTTCGCCTCCGGCCCGGGCTCCATGCGGCGGATTGCTCTGATCCTGGCGGTGGTGGCCGGCCTGGTACTCGGGCTGCGAACCCTTACCAGCCGTGATTCCTCCACGGAGGCCGTGGAGCCCGCCGTCGAGACCACATCGCTGCAGAGCGATGCGGCGGCCCTGGAGTTCTACGCAGATGAGATCTCGCTGCTGGCCCTGGACGTGGCGGATGCGATGGACACCGGGCGGCAGATAAACGACGGCTGGGACAGCGGCAGCCTCGAGTACGACGCAGCTGTCGAGCAGATGGGCGCCCTGGTGTCCCGGGTGACCGTCCTTTCCGCCCGGCTGGCCCGGGTGGAGGCCCCGCAGGGGATCAGTACCCGGCTGCAACAGGGTCTGGCCGGCTCTCTCGCCAGCTTCATCGCGGCGGCGGAGACCATGCAGGAGGGCCTGGAGTCGACCGATACCGGGGAGACCCGCCGCGCCGGCTTGCTGGCCTTCGAGACGGCTGCTTTCGAGTTCGGCCTCCTTGCCGGCCAGGTGGCTACTGCGGTCGAGGAGGCGCAACCGGCTCCGGACGGCGTCGAGGGCGGCGAGGATGGGTAGGCCGCGGGGGGTCTGACGGGGGTTCCCGTTGCCCCCGCCGCCGTGACTTCGAGTCGCGGCCGAGCGCCTGGATCAGCACGCCGGCGAGCACGATGGCACCGCCCGCCAGGATGGCGACGCCGGCCGTCTCGTCGAAGAGCCACCACACCCAGAGCGGCGCCAGCACGATCTCGATCATCGAGATGAGCACCGACTCGGCCGGCCTCACGTGTCGCGCTCCGACCGTGTACAGCGCCAACCCACCGGCCAGCGAGATGCCTCCCAGCCAGAAAGCGACCGCCAGGTCGCGGGAGCTCGGCGCGGTGCCGCCGATGAGCCATACCGTGGCCGCCGCCGTGATCAGGCCCGACACGGCGATGGCCGGCAACATGTCGACATGCCTGCGGCGGCGTTGCAGCACCGTGAACAAAGCGAATCCGAGTGCGGACAGGAGGGCCAGGAAGGTCCCCATCGAGACCCCAGCCGACCCGGCCGGGCCGTTCATGACGGCAATCCCGGCCAGCACCAACACCATTGCCAGCCAGGTGATCCGGGTGATGGGTTCTCGCAACACCACCCATCCCAGCAGCCCCGCCAGGACCGGCGCCATGCTGAAGAGGAACACCGCCTCTGCCACCGTGGTGAGGCTGAGGGCGTACACGAACGCGATGGAGGCCATGGAGATGGAGGCGCCGGCGATGACCCCGTCGGCGCCGATGTCTGCGAACGAGCGGGCGAACCCCCGTCCCCGGCGCATGGCCACCCAGGCGCCGATCACCACAACCTGGGCGATGGCCCGGTAGAACAGTATCTGCCAGGTGGTGGCGGTGTCCATGATCCTCACCCCGAGGCCGAGCGTGCTCCAGAGGGTCCCGGCGGCGGCCAGCAGCAGGATTCCCCTGGCGCGGGCAGGTAGGAGGGTCGCGGTCCGGATCGTCATGCTGATCGGGATTCAGTGGTCGGTCATGGTCCGGATCCATGCCACGATGTCATCGATGATCGTCGTGCCCACCGGCTCCTGCAAGGAGGCGTGCCGGACGCCCGGATACAGTCGTCGCTCGACGTTGGGGAGCCGGGCCAGCGCGTCGCTCGTCGCCGGTGGTACGAGGGTGTCGTCCTCGCCGTGCGTCAACAGGCACGGGGCTGTGAAGCGGTCGAGCGATGCGGCGACCCGGTCCATCGTGCCGAGCAGGTGGGCGCCCAGCCGGACCGTGGTACGCGGTTCCAGTAGCGGATCGGCGAGATAGCCGGCAACGGTCGCCGGGTCGTTGAATATCTCGTCGGGGTTGATCGGGTTGGCGAGGGTCAGGGTGGGAACTAGCCCGGCCAGGACAGGGGAGGCCTTCCGTTTCCAGGCCGGCACGACAGCGTCCACGGCCGGCGCATTGAGCACCACCAGGTCGGGTTGGCGATGGCGCGACATGGCGTAGTCGATGGTGAGCAGGCCCCCGGCGGAGTGGCCCAGCACGACTCCAGGGAGGCCGCGGTCCAGCAACCGGGCCAGGTTGTCCGACAACTGGAACAGGTAGGAGTGCCAGTCCGTTATGTCGGCCCGGGTTCCCCCGGACGCTCCGAAGCCCATCAGGTCGAAGGCGTGGGTGTCGATACCGGCGGCCGCCAACCGGGCGCCGACGTCCCGGTAGCGCCCCGAGTGTTCCGCCAGGCCGTGGACGATCAGGAGGGAGGCCCATGGATCTTCGGCTTCCCATCGGCGCCGCAATTCGGTGACGCCGCCGCGGGTGGTGACGATCTCCATGCTGGTGGTGGGCGGGGCGGTCATTCGATGGAACCTTGCCTGGGAGCCGGGGTGGTCCATGGCCACGAAGTAGCCGGCATTCTAGGGGCAGACCCCTGGGTCCCCTCGGGGGTCCCTGAACGTCACTAGCCGGACGTGCTCCGGTTGCGGTCGGTCAGCCGGGTCACGAGCGGCGGCCCGGTGTGACGGGTCGGGACCAGCTCGGATCCGGATGGTGGCGCCGAGTCCAGGCCGTACTTGAAAACCAGATGCAGGTAGTCACGCCGGTACAGCAGCCTGATATCCACGTCGGGATACCGGGCCCGGAACAGGCGCACCTTGCGCTTCTTCTTGGTGACCAGGCTCTGCTTCATGGTGGTCAGTTCCACGAAGACGTCCTCGTCCGGCAGGTAGAAATCGGGGGTGAAGCTCTTGGTGGGCCGACCCTCGTCGTCCCATTGGATGGGAAACGATCGGGGCTCGTACTCCCAGCGAACGTGGTAGAAGTCGAGCAGCAGGGCGAACTGGACCTCGCTGTGGTGGGCGAAGGCGACGCCGCTAGGGGAAGATGTGACCGGACTCGGGCCGGAGGAGGTCAGCTGTTGGCCGCCTCGGGACCGGATTGGAGCTCAGCAAAAGGGAGCTCGGCCTGCACCGCGCTCGGAGCGAAGTCCAGCAACTCCCCCTCGAGGTCACGTTGGATCCGTCCCACGGCGATGGCGAAGACTCCCTGACCGCGCTGGAGGGCATCCATCAGGTACTCCTGGGTTCCCTCCGGGTCGAAGCTGGTCAGGATGGTGGCGCCGTCGCTGATCAGGTTGGCTTCGGAGAGGAGCAGGTCGAACTCCTGCTCGCGGAGCCATTCGACCGCCTGCCGGATCCTGTTGAGGTGTAGGCCCGTGTCGAGGAGGCCCTTGATGACCCGTAGCTGGACGAGGTCGGAGAAGGAGTAGAGCCGCTGGGTCCCCGATCCCTGCGCCGCGATCAATGAAGGCTGCAGCAGGTTGGTGCGGTCCCAGTAGTCGAGCTGGCGATAGGTGATGCCGGCCAGCTTGCATACCTGGGGCGCCCGGTAGCCCTGCATCGCCTCAGCCGGGTTCTCGGTGTTGACATCTCGGTCCATCGGAACGGGACTCCCCTCCCCGGCAGGTCGACGCCGACCCGCTGTCATCTGGTCATTACAGCCAGGTAATTACCTGTTTGCGAGCCGTACGATAGACCATCGGGTGCCGCGTTCCAACGGTTTTCGGGGGATTGCCCGCCGCCCGGGCGCCGGGTCTTCGCGGGTTCGGCGGCTCAGCCTGTCCTGAAGTCCTCTGGCGACAGATCTTCGAGGAACTCCCGGAAGGCCTCCACCTCCGCCTCCTGGTGGTCGTCCTTGATCTCGATGCCGGCGTCGTCGAGGACCTCCGGAGTGGCGAATACCGGCGCACCCGTGCGGGCGGCCAGGGCTATGGCGTCGGAGGGGCGGGAGCTGACATGGATCTCCTCACCGTCCCGCGATAGAACCAGGTCTGCGTAGTAGACGCTGTCCCGCAACTCGGTCACCGTCACCCGGGTCACCTGTCCCCCCAACACCTCGGTCGTGATCCGTAGCAGGTCGTGGGTGAACGGGCGGGGGGTGTTGACGCCCTCGAGGGCGTAGGCGATGGCGGTGGCTTCCATGGCGCCGATCCAGATGGCGAGGAAACGCTTGCCGTGCGACTCGCGCAGCAGGACTATCGGCTGGTTGGTCGGGTACTCGATCCTGACCCCGATGAGATCCATGGGAACCGACTCGCTCATGGCGCGAGCCTATCACCACGGGCCGGCTCTGCAATGGGCAACAGCACGGACGGGTCGGCCGCGAAGGAGGCGAAGTCCAGGATGGCCCACAATGATCGCAGGTTGCGGAACTCGCCCTTCCAGTCGAGACCGTACCCCACCAGGAACTCATCCCCCACCTCGAAGCCCCGGTACTCGATGGGCACGTCGACGATACGACGCGTGGTCCGGTCCAGCAGCGATACGGTCTGGAGGCTGGCGCAGTTGCGTTCCGCCATCATGCGGCGGAGCAGGCGCAGGGTGAGGCCGGTGTCCACGATGTCCTCCACGATGAGCACGTGACGGGAGGCGAGGTTGGTGGCGGTGTCCATGGCCACGCGCACCCGTCCACCCTCCCCGAACTTGGTGAGCCCGAGAAAGTCGATCTCGCACTCGATGGGGATGCGGCGGATCAGATCGGCCAGGAACACCAGCGACCCGGACAGCACGCACACCAACACGGGCCGCAGCCCCCGGTAGTCGTCGGCGATGCTCTCTCCCAACTCCGCGATCCGCTCGGCGATGTCGCACTCGCTGATCGCCTCGGCCGCGATCATCGCTCGCCCCTCAGTCCCTGCCAGTACTTCCACACCCACGCCAGCGCGTCCCTTAAACCCGGAAGTTCCACCTGACGTTCAATGCGCTGGGTGACCGGAGCGGCGGTAGCTGCGGCTTCAGGATCGACGGCGGCCGTTCCGTTCTCGGCCGCTGTCGCATCGCCGATCTCCGCCTCCACGGGATCCGGTGGGGGCTGCTCCGCTCGATCCGGGAACACTTCGAAATCGGTGCCGGGCTGGGCGGCCACACCCCCCGCCAGCGGGCGTTTCGGCTCGGACGTGGCCGGGACCAGGGTCAGCGGTCCGAAGCCGCCGAAGGCGTAGTCGAGCAGCAGGGCGACGTCGGCGAAATGGTCCTGGGACCCCAGTACCACCACGTGGATCCGGCGTCGATCCCGCTCGGCGACGGCCGAGAGGGTCTGGAGAGCACGGCCGGTGTACCCGGTCTTGATGCCGAGCGTGCCCGGATAGGTGGCGAGGAGGTCGTTGCGGTTGACGGCCACCCGCGATTCACCTTCGGGTGTGGGCGGGAGGCTGAAGCTCCGGGTGGCTGCGATCCGTGAGAACGCCGGGTTGTCCATCGCGGCCACGGAGATGCGGAGGATGTCGCGGGCCGAGCTGTAGTGGTCGGCGTGATCGAGGCCGTGGGGGTTGACGAAGTTGGAGTCGGTGAGGCCGAGCCGGGTTGCCTCCCCGTTCATCAGCTCCGCGAACCCCGCTACCGATCCGCCTACGTGCTGGGCCAGCGCCACGGCCGCATCGTTGGCGCTCCGGAGGATCAGGGCGGCCACCAGCTCCTCGACCGTCCAAGCGGCCTCTCCCGCCACCAGCCCGATCTCCGACTCACCCACCGAGGCGGCCGTATCGGTGATGGTGACGAGGTCGTCCCCGCCCACGTTCTCGAGCACCACCAGAGCGGTCAGGATCTTGGTGACCGAGGCGACCGATCGGCGGGAGTCGGCGTCCAACTCCGCCAGCACCTGCCCGTACGTGTGGTCGTACACGATCCACGCCTCGGCCGTGACCTCCGGAGGATCGGGTGCGATGAGCCCCGGATCGGATGGATGGTGGGACCCGGCGGGCGGGGCCGCTACCAGCAGGATTGTCAGGCACGTCGCTGCGACCATGGCGCGTGCCCGGACCCTTCGCATGTGGAGGTCAGTCCTCGCCGAGGAGCGCCTTTACGTCCGCCTGGAGGTAGGACTGGGAGAGCAGCCGGATCGCCTCGGCCCCCCGGCTCAACGTCCTGGCGGCCTGGCGCCGGCTGGCCTGGCTCGGGCTCAGGCGCATGGCGAGAGTGAGCCTGTCGAGCAATTCGACCTGGCGGGATACGGCCTGGCGAACCTGGCGGATGTGCCGGGGTTCGAGACCCTCCGCGAGCAGCACGCCGCACTGGCGAGCCACGGCCACGTCCCCGGTCGTGAACTGGTGGGCGCCGTCGGCGTGGCGCGGGGCCAGCAGGCCGTGATCGACGAGTTGACGAGCCTGGAGGGGTGTCAGGTCGGACCGCCGGGCCAGCTCGTTCAGGCTGATCATCTCGTGGGCGATATCCGGGACCGGCGCCGGCTTCTCGGTGTCGGCTTCGCCACCCGGTATCTCGCCTCTCTCGAGCCGGGTCAGCTGCGACTTGATGACCTTGAGGGGAAGGAAGTGATCGCGCTGCTGGCGAAGGATGAAGCGGAGCCGGTCGACGTCGGACTGGCGGAAGTGCCGGTATCCGGACGGCGAGCGGGCCGGGTGGACGAGACCGTTGGTCTCGAGGAAACGAATCTTGGAAGTCGTGACGTCGGGAAACTCGTCGTGGAGCATCTCCCGGACCCGGCCGATGGTCAGGGTCGGCGAATCGGTCATCGTGCCCGGGCCAGCAGGAGCCGGAACATCCCGATCATCAGCTCGTCGCCGGGAAGGATGGTGGTGCTCTCCGCGAGCCTGCCGTTCACGTATGTCCCGTTGGTGGATCCGAGGTCGGTGAGGGTCATCCCGGTGGCATCGAGGGTCAGCAGGCAGTGGCTCCGGGAGACGGTTATATGGTCGAGGGCGATGTCGTTGTACGGATGGCGCCCGATCCGGGTGTCGCCGGGCGATACCCGCCACGACCGGCCGGGCTGCTGGCCGGTTCGCACTATCAGCTTGTAGGACGGTCCGCCCTCGTCCGATCCGGGCTGGCCGGGGCCGATGGGGTTTCCCTCATCGTCGAAGAGATCGAGAACCTCGGTCACATCCCCCGGAGACGTGGCGTCCTCGCCGGGCCGGTGGCCGACCGTCGCATCCGGCGCCTGGTGCGAGTCATCCATACCGCGATTGTAGTTGTCGAGATCCACGACCGGGGACGCTTCCTTTGGGGCTGTTTACAGTTGGTCAAGCAAGGAGGCATTGTCGAGCAGCGACTTGGCATGCCAGCCTCATCATTAAAGTTTAGCTAGAACCTCTGGGTAGGAGGCTCATCACGCAACGCGGCGGAGATCGCCGAGATAGCGCCAGGTCACGATGAGGTACAGGATCAGGCCGACCGCGCCGAGAATTGTGGCCAGGACCTCCCAGAAAAGGGGTACGAAGCTCGTGCCGGTCAGGTAGTAGAAGGGCACCGCGAAGAAGATCAGGGCGGTGGCGGTCTTGCCCATCTGCCGGACCGGCACCCGGATGTCGCGGAACACCAGGTAGTAGATGGTGGTGGGCCCGATGATCGCCTCCCGGACGAGCAGGGACACTCCCAGCCACAACGGGACCAGACCTGCCACCATCCCGCCCACCACGCCCGCGAGGACCACCAGCCGGTCCGCCACCGGATCGAGCATCTTGCCGATCTCGGAGACCTGGCCCAGGCGGCGGGCCAGCATCCCGTCGAGCAGATCGGTAACCGAGATCACGCCGAGGAGCACCGCGGCCAGGAACGGGCGGTCGAGACCCAGCAAAACCCAGAGGAAGACGGGCAGGGCCAGGATCCTGAGGAAGGAGATCAGGTTTGGCAGGGTCCAGAGGCCGGCATCCTCGGTGGCCGTCTTCTCGGTCGTTCCCTCGCTCACACCGGCGCGTCCTCCGCCCGGTAGCAAGCAACAAGATGGCCGGGGTTGCCCTCCTCGAGGGGTGGATGGTCGCTGGAATGGCAGACCTCGGCGGCCAGGGGACACCGATCGATGAAACGGCACCTGGGTGGCGGGTTGATTGCCTTGGATATCCCACCGCGGATGTCCGCTCCCTCCCTGTGGTGGGCGGGATCGGGTACCGGTACCGACGCCAGCAGTGCCCTGGTGTAGGGATGCTGGGGATTGCCGAGAAGTTCCTCGGTCTCCCCCATCTCCACGATCTTGCCGAGATACATGACCGCGATCCGGTCGCACATGTAGCGTGCCACCGCCAGGTCATGCGTTATGTACAGGTAGGAGACGTTCAGTTGCTCCGCCAGCTTCAGCATCAGGTCCATGATCGAGATCCGGATCGACACGTCGAGCATGGAAGTCGGCTCGTCGGCGACCACGAAGGCAGGATCGACCACCAACGCCCGCGCGATGGCTATCCGCTGTCTCTGCCCTCCCGACAGTTCGTGCGGGTACCGGAATAGGAAGGTCGACGGCGGCGTCAGCCCCACCAGTTCCAGGAGCCGCATCGCCCGCTCCTCGCGTTCCCGGACGCTCCCGATCCGCTGTACGGTCAGGGGCTCCGCGATCGTGTCGTACACGGTGCGCCGCGGGTTGAGCGACTCGAACGGATCCTGGAAGATCATCTGCACCCGGCGCCGGAAGCGGCGCAGGTCATCCTTGGCGGTAATGCCGGCCATGTCGACCATCTCGCCGTCCTGCTCGATCATGATCCGTCCTGAGCCGGCTTCGAGGAGCTTCACCATCAGCTTGCCGGTGGTGCTCTTACCGCAACCCGACTCCCCCACCAGGCCGAGGGTCTCGCCTGGGGCGATGTCGAAGCTGATCCCGTCCACCGCGTGGACGTATTCGGATGCCCGGCTGAAGGCGTTGCGGGCGATCGGGAACCGCTTGGTCAGGTTCTCGACCCTGACCAGTGGCCGCGTCATGCCTCCACCCCCTTACGTGTCCGGACGGGGACGCTCGTCCAGTTCCAGCAGGCAACTTCATGGCCGGACTGCTGGTCGATGACCTCGAGGGCCGGGTTCTCCTCCCGGCAGCGCTGGTCGGCGTAAGGACACCGGGGATGGAACCGGCATCCGGTGGGCGGATCGACCAGGTTGGGCGGCTCGCCCTCGAGCGGCGCCAGGACGCGGCGGGGCCCGGTCACTGACGGGGTGGACCGCAGCAGCAGGTAGGTGTAGGGATGGCGAGGCCGGGAGAACACCTCCGCGGTCGGTCCCAACTCCACGAGGCGGCCCGCGTACATCACACCCATCACCTCGGTCACCTCGGCGATGACGGCGATGTCGTGGGAGATGTAGATGATGCTCATACCCAGTGCGGTCTGGACCTGCTTCAATTCCTCGAGGATCTGGTCCTGCACGATGACGTCGAGGGCGGTGGTGGGTTCGTCCGCGATGATCACCTGGGGATCGCACGAGAGGGCCATCGCGATGACCGCCCGCTGCCGCATGCCCCCCGAGAACTCGTGCGGGTAGCGATCCACCATCGCCCGGTTCAGGCCGACCAGGTCGAACAACTCGCCGACCCGGTCCCGGATCTGTTCCTCGGCCAGTTCGCTCCCGAAGTGGGTGTCCATCGCCTCCCGGATCTGCTCGTAGACGGTGTACACGGGGTTCCAAGCATTCATGGCCCCCTGGAAGACCATGGCGATGTCGGACCAGCGGCGGGTTCTCATCTCATCCTCTGTCACGTCGAGGAGGTCGACCCCGTTGAGGCGTACCGATCCGCCCCGGAACTCGGCGTTCTCCGGCAGGAGTCTCAGGAGGGACATCGCTACCGACGTCTTGCCGCACCCGGACTCCCCGACCAGTCCGAGGGCCTCGCCCGTGTGCAAGGCAAAGCTGACCCCGTCGACCGCTGATACCCACCCTTCGCTGGTCCTGTAGTGCATGCTGAGATCGTCGACCTCCAGGAGGGGCGCCCGGTCCGAGGCGCTCGCATCCTCATCCCCGGCCTGGGAGCGGCCCGAACGCAGGCGAGAGCCCACTCGGTTCGCCGCGTACCCGCCCAGTGCGGCGCCGCATGCGAAACCCAGCGCACGCACCACGACCGTCCCGATCGCGAGGTCGCCTGCGGCCGCTCCCCAGATCACCTCTGCGGCGAACATTCCCAACGCCGCCATCAGCCCGTGGGTGGGGCGCCGATGACCGGCGACCAGACCGGATACGAGGGCGCCGAGGAATCCGGGCAGCAGCAAGGCCACCAGGATCACCAGGTACCCGGGCCGGTATTCGCCCTCCGCGGGGGTGATCCACCCTCCCAGCCACCAGTTGGCCAGCGCGATCACCGCGATGCCGAGGGCGATCGCCAGCAGGTTCAGCCGGCGCGGACGGGTCTCGGAGACCCAGCTCATCCGATCCCCCACCCCGGCCGGCCGCATCGCGGGCGGCTGGGGGCCCGAGTGACCACGGACTCGGTGCCTGGCGCCGTCATCGCTTCCGCAGCCTCGGATTGATCACCTCGTCCATGGCCCGGCCGACCAGGAAGAACGCGGCGGCGAGAAGGGACACGCAGAGCCCGGCGGGGAACACCAGCCACCAGAAGCGCATGCCGGTGAGGAAATATCCCTGGTTCCTGGCCAGCTCGATCATCAGCCCCCAACTCATGTCGATGTTCAGAAGGCCGAGGAAGGAGAGGACCGCCTCGGTCTGGATGGCGGCGGTGACGGTGAACATCATGTATAGGAAGCTGAGCGGCATCACGTTGGGTATCACGTGGACGGCAATCACCCGGAACGTGGAACCACCCGCCACCCGGGCGGCCTCGATGAAGGGCTTGACCTTCACCGCCAGGGCCTGCGACTTGAGCACGATGGCCACCCCGCCGAATCCGCCGAGCACGCCGATCAGTATGGCCAGGTGCCATAGCTCGAAGCTGAACACCGAACTCATCACGATGAAGATGGCCAGGGCGGGAAGCATCAGTAACAGGTCGGCCAAGCGCATGAAGAAGGAGTCGATCCAGCCCCCCATGTAGGCGGCCACCGCACCGACCGAGGTGGCGAATAGGACGGTGACCAGGGCCGCCACCATTCCCAGCAGGAACGCTCCCTGGGCGCCCTTCATGAGTTGGGACAGGATGTCACGGCCCAGCGGGTCGGTACCGAGCCAGTGCCGGCCGTAGGGACCCGTGGGTTGCTCCCGGATCTCGGCGACGTCTCCGAGGACCAGCGGAGATCCGTCGGGGTTGGAGTAGAGGAGCGCCTCGCGTGTAGACATCTCGGTGGCCGGATCCGTGACCTCGTTGACGACCGTCCTGTAGAGGACCGGCGGGTTCGCCTCGTTCCCCACCACGGGGTGGTAGGTGCCGGCGTCCCACACCCCACTGAACGCCACCCCTATCACGACCAGCAGGGCGGCTGTGATCCCCACCGTCAGAGGGAGGGTGACCCTCCGCTCGTGGCGAAGGCGCCCCAGCAGCGGCCAGATCAACCAGGCCACGACCGGCCAGATCAGCAGGAACAGCGCGGCGCCGGAGTACCAGCGCATGCCTGACATCAGGACGGGATGGATGAGGGCCATCAGCGCGAAGAACAGGATGATGGCCAACCCCACGATGCCGACCCGGTTGGTCCGGAACAGGTTCCAGTTGTTGGTCACGCCGGCCCACACCAGGTTGGCCCGGATCCTCCACAGCGAACCCTTCCTGGCCACGTCGGTCGCCGGCCGCGCTTCCAGCAGATCCGTCATCGGGCCGGTTCCGGCATCGTCACTCCCCCGTCACCCTGATGCGGGGGTCGAGGAACATGTAGAGGATGTCCACCACCAGGTGCCCGACCATGGCCATGACGCCCACGAACGAGAAGGCGGCGATGGCCAGGTTCGTGTCCTGCCCGACCACCGACGTGAACAGGAGCTCTCCCATGCCGGGCCACGAGTAGACGGTCTCGGTGATGATGCCCCCGTCGATGACGGTCGCCACCGCGATCACCAGGCTGGTGGTGACCGGGAGCAGGGCGGTGCGGGCGGCATGGCGGTCGCGTACCGTCTTCTCCGCCAGGCCCTTGGCCCGGGCGGTCAGTATGAAGTCCTCGCGCATGGTCTCCAGCATGGAACTCCGGGTCAGGAGCATGATCCCGGCGAAGCTGATCAGCGTGATCGTGATGACCGGGAGGATCATGTGGTGCAGGATGTCCCCGGCGTAGAGGCGGCGGGCCGACCCGAAGTCGCTCAGGTACCAGAACCAGAGCATCACAACGGCCAGCGCGCCGTAACCCACCCACACCGTCCTCTTTCGCAGTGCCGGATCCCTGACGCGGCGGGACAGGATCCAGAGGGTGAGCGCCACGATCCCGCCCACCAGCATCACGCCGAAGATCACCATGAACACGTGGTTGGAGCTGAAGGGGGCGTCTACCCACTCCTCCGGGTCGAGGAACTTGTTTATCGGCACCACGTCGGCGTAGAAGGCGAAGAACCAGATCAGCATCAGCGCGAACCAGGGGTAGAACACCGTGTAGAGGAACACGCTGCCGATGGTTATGGCATGCTCGCCCCTCCGGCCCCGCCTCCAGGCTATGAACTTGCCGGCCACGAACCCGAGGATGTAGTAACTCACCAGCACCGTCAGGAAAAGCACCAATGTCCTCGGCAAGCGCTCCAGGATGATGTCGGACACCGGCCTCGGGTACTGGAGGAAGGAGAACCCGAAGTCTCCGCGGAAGAAGTTCCACATGTAGCTGGTGTATTGCTCCCACAGCGGCTTGTCGAGACCGAGACGCTCGATGGCCAGCTGCGCGGCCTCCGGAGGAATGTTGGGATTGGTGGCGAACCGCTGCTTGACGGTATCGCCGGGCAGGGCGGTGAGGAGCAGGAAGGTCAGCGTCAGGAAGATGATGAACAGCACGAACATTTGCACAGAACGCCGCGCTATGTAGCGAATCATCTCATCGCCACCTTCTCCTCACTGCTGCCGTCCCCCTCCTGGCGGTCGGGCCAGGCGGTGGGACAGGCCGTACCGGCTGCCCCACCGCTCTGTCCTGCCGATCGCTACTGGGCCAGGTTCACCGCTCCTGGCAGCCCTTGGAAGTTCTGCAAGCCGTCGAGAGTGGTGGTGCTGGGGAACTCCAGGGTGTTCCGGAATGCCTCCAGCACGGGGGTGGTGAACAGGACCACGTACGGGACGTCCTGGGCGAGCACCGCGTCCATCTGGCGCACGATGGCGGCGGCCTCGTTGATGTCGGTCTCCGCCTTCAACCGATCCGCCATCGCGTCGAACTCCGGGTTGGCGTAGCCGGGGATGTTGAACCCGCCGGTTGTGGCCGAGTCGGCGCGCGAGTCGAAGAAGGCGGCCAAGTGGTCCGGGAAGATGGTGAGACCCCATCCGAGGATGTACATGTCCCAGTCCACCGGCCCGAACACCCTGTCCACGATCACCGAGAAGCCGGTGGGCTCCGCCGTCAGCGGTATTCCGAGGTCGTTGGCCCAGTCGGCGATGAACAGGCTGTAGGTGGCCCGCAGCGGGTCGTATCCGGGCCCGGGGGCCAGCAACTCGAGATTGCCGACCAGCGTGCCGTCCGGTCCCCGGAGGCCTTCACCCTTCGGGATCACGTCCCGGTTGTCGGGGTTCCACTGGGGCTCGACGTCCCAGGTCCACCCGGCGTCCTTCAGGATCTGGACGGCCGAATTGACCCGCTCCTCCTGGCTCTGGCCCGCGCACCAGGCATCCAGATCCGGATTGGCCCAGAAGGCGTTGCCGGGAGGCACCATGGAGTTGAGCGGGATGGCCACACCCTGCAGGACATTGGTCGCCATGAACTCCTTGTCGATCATGCACGCCATTGCCTGGCGGAAAGCCACGTCCGAACCGGGGAAGCTCCTGGTGTTGAAGGCCAGGTAGCGGAAGCCGTTGGAAGCGTTGGCGATCACGTCGAGGTCGCCTGCTTCGAGGACCGTGGACTGGAGACCGCGCTGGAGGCCCAACGGGTTGAGCATGAAGTCCACCTCGCCGTCGCGCAGGGCGAGAACCGCCGCATCCTGGGTGTCGTACACCGAGTAGATAGCATCGCCCGCGTGCGGTCCGCCGATCGAGTCGGCGATGACCTCTCCGGTCGTGTCGCCCACCTGCCAACTCACATCACCCGAGAAGGTGACGCCACCGGACGAGTAGCTGATGGTCTGCGCTCCCTGATCGTTTGCGTTCGCGTTGGCCACGCTGCGGGCGAAGGCGCCGGGCTCGCGCCGGTCGAAGACCATGCTCCCGCCCGATGGCGCACCCTCCCCCGACACGGCGTAGAGCTCGCCGGCGTCGCCGGATCCGGCGACGTGCGGTCCCCAGTGGGCCTCGGAGAAGACCGCGGCCTGGGCCGCCCCGAACTGCCACTGGGCCAGACCGGGCTGGGAGCTCCAGGTGTACCGCACGGTGTAGTCGTCAATCGCCTCTACCGAGATCAGGCCCTCGGCCCCCTCATTCTCCTCGGTGGCCGGGTCGTCGTCGCGGGCCAGCGGGAGCAGGGAGAACCAGTTGCCGCCCATCTGGAGGTCCTTGACGGCGTTGAAGGTGAAGGCCACGTCGTTGGCGGTGATCGGTGAGCCGTCACTCCAGACCAGTCCCTGCCTCATGTTCACGTCGATCACCCAGTTGTCCCCTGACGCCGCCCCCAGCGGGGGTTCGACGTCGGCCGCGAGGTTCGGTACCACGGTGTAACTCGGGAACGTCGATCCGTACAGGGTCGGAATGGCGGGCGACAGCACGTACTGGTTCCAGACGTCTGCCTCCGTGTCGAGGTAGGCCCACGGATTGTCAGTGGTCGGGTCGCTGAAGATGGCAAGCTTGTAGGTGAACGGTCCGGCTTCCGTCATTGCCTCCGGTTCCGTCGTGGTCGTGGCTGCGGCTTGCTCCGCCGCGGCTGCCTCGGCCGCCTCCATGGCCTCCTCGGCTGCCATCTCGGCTTCTTCCAGAGCTGCCTCCGCGTCGGCGAGCGCTGCGGCGAGCTCGGCCTGGGCGGCATCGTCGCCCTCCATGGCCTCGGCCGCGGCCGCCTGGGCGGCTTCGAGATCGGCCTGTGCCTGGGATAGCGCAGCCTCGGCTGCGGCTGCCTCCGCCTGTGCCGCGTCTGCCTGTGCCTGTGCCGCAGCTGCTGCCTCCGCCTGAGCCTGTGCCTGCGCGGCGGCTGCTTCGTCCGTGTCGTCGTCTGCCCCGCAGGCCGTGGCGAGCAGGGCCAGAACGGCCGCGACCGCCAGACATCGTAGGTATGTACGCATCGATGGTGCCCTCATGGAATCCTCCCCGGTTATGGGCCCGTCTGCTTCAGTACAGATTCCACAAGTCTATCTTGATAGCCGCGGATAGTCGGTCAGAAAGCCCGGTTACTTTTTCATTGAACTGCGCCAGTCGGGGGCAGTAGACCGGTAAAGGATGGAAGGTCGGTAAGCCCTCTATGGGCGCCGTTCGCACACGCCGGTTTTGCCGGATCGATTCCAATTGAGTACGTCAATATTTCCGGGTTCTGCGATTGGATCGCCAGTTTCCCTAGAAGACTTGAATAGTTGGGAGATAGCGGAGACATGGATGTACGTTGTCCTAATCCACCCTGGAGGAGGCTACTCGGCCACGCTCACCGATCCGGGGAGCCCCGAGAACCCTTGCAAGCCGTTCAGCACGGTCGTGGAAGGATAGGCAAGCGTGTTGCGATAGGCCTCCAGGATGGGGGTGTCGAAGAGGACTATGTAGGGCACGTCGCGAGCGATGATGCCGTCCATTCTCCTGGCGATGGCAGCGGCTTCCTCCAGGTCGGTAGACGACTTCAGATCTTGTGCCAACTGGTCGTATTCGGGATTCGAATAGCCGGGAATATTGAACCCTCCGGTCGTGGCCGAATCAGCCTGCGTCGCGAAGAAGTCGGCCAGGTGGTCAGGAAAGATGGTGGTGGACCACCCGAGCATGTACATGTCCCAATCGACCGGGCCGAATACCTTGTCCACGATGACCGAGAACCCGGTCGGCTGTGCCCGCAAGGGCACGCCCAGGTCGGTTGCCCAATCGGCGATGAACAAGCTGTAGGTAGCTCGCAACGGATCGTATCCCGGACCCGGCGCCAGCAGCTCCAGGGGCTCCACCTCCGTGCCGTCGGGACCGCGCAGTCCTTGACCTTGAGGTATAACGTCCTGATTACCCGCATCCCACTGAGGTTCTACCTCCCAGGTCCACCCCGCCTCCTTGAGCATCCGGACGGCCATTCCGACACGTTCCTCCATGCTCAATCCTTCGCACCAGGCGAACACGTCGGGGTTGGCCCAGAAGGTGTTACCCGGCGGGATCAGCGAGTTGAGCGGGGTCGCCACACCCTGGAGGACGTTGCGGGCCATGAACTCCTTGTCGATGATGCATGCGATGGCCTGCCGGAAGGAGGGCTCCGATCCGGGGAAGCGGCGGGTGTTGAACGCCACGTAGCGGAATCCGTTGGGTGAATTGGCTATCACTTCGAGGTCGCCCGCCTCGATGACGGTGGACTGCAGGCCGCGCTGGAGGCCGAGCGGGTTGAGCATGAAATCCACCTCGCCGTCCCGCAGGGCGAGGACCGCAGCATCCTGGGTGTCGTAGACCGAGTAGATGGCGGCGGCGGCGTGGGGACCTTCGGTCCACCGCGCCAGTACCTCCCCTGACGTGTCTCCCACTTCCCAGGAGGCGGTGCCTTCACTGGTGGCGCCTCCGGTGGAGTAGCTGGTCAGGACGTCGCCCCGGCCGAACACGTCGTAGTTGGCCTCGGTCCGGACGAAAGTACCCGGCTCCCGGCGGTCGTAGATCATCGGCCCGCCCGAGGGTGCTGCGACCCCCGATACGGCGTAGAGATCGCCGGCCTCGTCGGCAGCCTCGACGTACGGGCCCCAGAATGACTCCGGGAAGATCGGCGACTGGGCCGCTCCGAACTGCCATTGCGCCAGCCCGGGCCGGGCGCTCCAGGTATAGCGCACCGTATGGTCGTCCAGCGCTTCCACCGATATCAGGCCGTTTCGGGTGTCGTCCTCCTCGGTCTGGGGGTCATCCGGGCGGGCCATGGGAAGGGCGGCAAACCAGTTGCCACCCATCCGCAGGTCTTTCACGGCATTGAAGGTGAAGGCGACATCGTGGGCTGTGATCGGTGTGCCGTCGCTCCACTTGGCCCCCGGACGCATGGTGACATCGATCACCCAGCGGTCGCCTTCAGCGGCGCCCTGAGGGGGCTCGGCGTCCGCAGCCAGGCCGGGGACGATGGCGAAGGTCGGGTAGGCGGTCCCGTACAGGGACGGGAGGGAACCGGCAAGGGTGTACTGGTTCCAGACATCCGGCTCGGTGTCGAAGTAGGCCCACGGATTGTCGGTGGTCGGGTTGCTGAAGATGGCGACCTTGTAGGTGAAGCCGGCCGGGGCCGTGGCGTCCGGGGACGAAGATGTCTCCCCCGTAACCGTGGCGGCAGCAGCCGAGGTCGAGGTGGTCAGGCTATCCGTCTCCGGTGCGCTCGTGGTGGCAGGAGTGGTGGCGGCGGTGTCCTCAGAACCATCCGAACCCCCGCACGCGGAGGCCGCCATAGCGACCAGCACTGCCATCGCCAACCCCTTGGATGCACGGATTTCCCACCCGCCCCGCATGGCCCAGGTCTCCCTCTTCGGCGTCGGGTGGGAGGCTAGCTTGATCAGCTTCTAGTTGCTAGTAACTAGTTGCTAGTGAACTGCGATAGGTTGTCTTAGATTAGATCCTTCCAGTGTCCGTGGGCTGTCCGAGTCATCCGTCGCGCCGAGACGAGGCGAACTCGTGAAACAGCAGGTGGCGGAACTATGGCAGTCGTTAATGGCGCTCTACCGATGGCTCCTGACTAGGTACCAACAACTAGAGACCAGCAACTACCGGGTGATACACTCTATGAGGACGGGCTGTGGCGCAGCTTGGTAGCGCGCTTGACTGGGGGTCAAGAGGTCGTGGGTTCAAATCCCGCCAGCCCGACCATCCCTCCCGTTCCCCTCTCAGAATGCCCATCGGTAGAGAGCCGCCACTCCCTGCACCAGGCGCCAGCCCAGGTATAGCGCTGCCAGCGCAACCATCAGCTTGAAGCTGAGCGGAGCGCCGGGTGGACGGCGGTCCGGGTCCGAGCCGGCCGGACCGGTCATCGGCCGCCGGCGCGCCCGCCGCCACGCCGCACCACCATGCGCACCGGCGTGCCCGTGAAGTCGTAGGCCTGGCGGAGGCGCCTCTCCAGGAATCGCAGGTAGGGGCGGTCGAGCTTTCCCTTGACGAACAGGGCGATGGTGGGAGGGACCGACCGGGATTGCGCGGCGAAGAGGATCCTGGGGCGCCGGCCCCTCCTCACGGGAGGCGGATGCTCGGCCGTCAACTCGGTGATGAGCCGGTTGAGGACGCCGGTCGGAATGCGGCGGGACCGGTTCTCGAGCACCGTCTCGAGCGCAGGACCCAGACGGTGCAGGCGGGCGCCGGTGAGGGCCGAGATGCGGAGGACCGGGGCCCAGCCGGCGAATCCCAGCCTGGCGCCCAGCTCGTACGTGGTCTGCTCCCGCTGCTCGAGGTCGGCCGCGTCCCACTTGTTCGCCAGGATTACCAGCGCCGCGCCCGAATCGGCGGCCAGGCGGGCTATTCGCTGGTCCTGATGGGTGATGCCGTCGGCCGCGTCCACCATCAGGAGGGCGGCATGGGCGCGCCGTAGCACTTCCTGCGCCCTCAGCACCGAGAAGAACTCGACGTCTTCCGACATCTTCGGCTTGCGGCGCATGCCGGCGGTGTCGATGATCCGGTAACCGGTGCCGTCCAGTTCGATAATCACGTCGATCGGGTCCCGCGTGGTGCCGGGTACGGGCGAGACCAGCACGCGCTCATCCCCGACCAGCCGGTTCAGGAGGGTGGACTTCCCCACGTTGGGGCGTCCGATCACCGCCACGTCGGGCACCGGGTCCTCGATGATGTCCCCGTCCGGACGGTCCGGTAGTCGCCGGACCAGGACGTCCAGCAGGTCGGCCACTCCATGGCCGTGGATGGCCGATGCCGGCATGGGTTCGCCCAGGCCGAGCCGGTTGAAGGCCCCCGACTCCCTCGCCAGGGCGTCGTTGTCGGCCTTGTTGGCCACCATCACCACGCGACCGGCTTCGGGCCGCAGGAGCCGGGCGATCGCCGCGTCATCAGAGGTGATCCCACCCTGGGCGTCGACGACGAAGAGGATCAGGTCGGCGGAGGCAATGGCCATCTCGGCCTGGATGCAGATGTCCTCGATCAGGTCGGCATCCTTGCCCTGCTGCCACCCACCGGTGTCGACCACCGTGAAGCTGCGGCCGTCCCAATCCGCCGGGAACTCGCGCCGGTCCCGCGTGACGCCCGGCTTCTCCTGCACCACCGCGGCTCGGCGGCCCACGATGCGGTTGGCCAGGGTCGACTTTCCCACGTTCGGTCGGCCCACGATGGCGACGAGAGGTTTCGGAGGGGACAAGAGGAACCGCCGTGCGTCTTGCGGATGCCGGCTATGAATATGCACCCGGGTCGCGGATTCTAGTCCCGGGCGCCGGGGCCGTCCTTAAGCGGGGTGGCCGGCAGGCTCGATGCCCCGACCGCGGCAGAGTTCGAGCACCCGCGCTATCACCTGGTCGGCAGTGAGGGCGCCGGTGTCGATGGCCAACGCGTCCTGGGCCCGGGCGAGAGGGGACGCAGCCCGCGTCGAGTCGAGCCGGTCCCGCCTCCCCAGCTGCGTGGCGACTTCCCCGAGCGTGGTGGATGTCTCTCCGGCCCTCCGGCGAGCCCTCACGTCGGGCGGGGCGTCGAGATAGATCTTGACGGCCGCTCCGGGGAAGACGACGGTTCCGATGTCGCGCCCCTCGACCACGGCTCGACCCTCCCGCGCCGCCACCCAGGCCCGCTGGCGCTCCACGAGCACCAGCCGGAGACCCGGGAGCCGCGCCACGCGGGAGGATGCGGCGGTGATGCCCTCCGCGCGGATGGCCGCGCTGACGTCGACGCCCTCCACCAGCATGGCGCCGTCCCGGTAGTCGAGATCGGCGCCGGACAGCGCAGCCAGGACCGCCGCTTCGTCCTCGGGATCGATCCGGTGGAACTTCACCAGCAGGGCGGCGGCCCGGTAGAAGGCGCCGGTGTCGAGGCTCCGGTAGCCGAGTGCTCGCGCCACCCCCCGGGAGACCGTGGTCTTGCCGACCCCGCCGGGTCCGTCGATGGCCACCACCGACTCGGCGGCGGCGGTCACAGGCTCTCGAGCATGTCGAAGAATCCGGGCCAGGTCTTGGCCACGCAGTCCGGGTCCTCGATGACGATTCCGGGCCGGACCAGGCCCGCGATCGCAAAGGACATGGCCATCCGGTGGTCGTCGTACGTACGGATACGCGCCGCGCGGGCCGGACCGGGATGGATCTCGATACGGTCCGCGCCCGTCTCCACCCGGGCGCCCAGCCTGGTGAGCTCGGTCTCGAGGGCGGCCAGCCGGTCGGTCTCCTTGACGCGGAGGTTGGCGATGTTGGTGAACCTCGTGGCGGAGCGCGCGAACGTGGCGACCACCGCCAGGCCGAGTACGGCGTCCGGGCAATGGTTGAGGTCGGCGTCCACGCCCTCCAGCCGGGGAGGACCGGTCACCGCGATCCCCCTGCCGGAGGTGGTCACCGTGCATCCCATCCGCTCCAGCACGCCGAGAGCGGCCATGTCGGCCTGGGTACTACGGGGGTGGATGCCGGCCACCGTGATGGTGGCGCCGGTGACGGCGGCGGCCGCCCACGGGTAGACGGCCGCGGAGGCGTCCGCCTCCACCTCGAACGGGGTCGGCCGGTAGCCGGTCGGAGCGACGGTGATCGTGTCGGGTCCGACCCAGCGGGCATCGGCCCCGAAGGAGGCCATTACCTCCAACGTCGTGGTCAGGTAGGGGCGGGACACCGTCCCCTCGGACAGCCGGAGGGTCACGCTTCGCACCGCTCGCGGAGCGCTGAGCAGTACGGCCGAGACGAACTGGCTGGACACGGTCCCGTCTATCGTGATCCGGCCGCCGTGGATGCCGCCTCCGGATACCCGGACCGGCGGGTAGGAGCCGTCGCGGTCGGCGTCGATCTCCACCCCGAGATCCCGGAGCGCCGTGACAAGGGAGCCGATGGGCCGCTCCCGCATCCGGGCGGTTCCGTCGATGACGCTCGGACCGTCGGCGAGCGCCGCCGCGGCGGTGATGAAGCGGGCTGTCGTTCCGGAGGCTCGCGCGTCGAGGCGCCCGCCGCCGCGAAGAGCGCCGTCGGATCTCACCGACAACCCGTCGGCGACGGCCGATATGTGGACACCCAGACTCCGGAGACAGCCGATCATGGCGCCGGTGTCGTCGCTCCGGAGCGGGTTGGCGAGGCGGGATTCCCCCGCGGCGAGGGCGGCGGCGATCAGCGCTCGGTTGGTGATGCTCTTGGAGCCCGGCGGCCTGACCGTGCGGCCGGCAACCGTGCGCGGCCTGACCTCGTAGGTCTTCATCCCGGCGTCCCGCCGTGGTGGACCTCCGACTTTGCACGAGTGTCGCGATGGAACGCCCGCACCTCGGCAACGTCGAGGTGCCGCCAATCCCCGGGCTTGAGCGCCCGGTCGCGCAGGGCGCCGATCGCCACCCTGTGGAGGCGCATCACGGGATAGCCGGCCGCCGCGCACAGGCGGCGAACCTCCCGGTTGCGTCCTTCGGCCATGACCAACTCGAGATGGGATCGTCCTCCTGCCGCACCGATCCTGCGGACCGCTACGGGCACGGCCGGTCCATCGTCCAACTCGATGCCCTGGCGTAGGCGGGACAGGTCGGCCGGGGAAGGATTCCCCCGCACCAGCACCTCGTAGGTCTTGGTGATGCCGGAGCGCGGATGGGCGATGAGGTTGGCGAACGGGCCGTCGTTGGTCAGCAGCAGCAACCCGGTCGAGTCCGCATCGAGGCGTCCTACCGGATACACCTTGGGGAGGGGAGGCACCAGATCGACAACCGGCGTACGTCCGTGGGGGTCGCTGGTGGTGCTGATCACCCCGAACGGCTTATGCAACAGGTAGTAGACGAGCCCGGGATCCACGGGAAGGGGAACCCCGTCCACGAAGACCTCGGCCCGGCCGGGATCCACCCTCTGGCCGGGGACGGCGGTCTGCCCGTCCACGGTCACCCGACCGTCGAGGATCATCGAATCGGCCACCCGGCGGGAGGCCAGACCGCTCCTGGCGATCACCTTCTGAAGGCGTTCAGCCCTCGGTGGTCGGGAGTTCACCGGAGCGGGTCGGCGGGCGGTCCAGCGCCTCCGCCATCTCGGGTGCTGGCATGTGGTCGGTGAGGGGCGGCAGATCGGCCAGGGACGCCATGCCCAGGGCTTCGAGGAAGCGGCCGGTGGTGCCGTAGATGGCGGGATGGCCCGGGGTGGACAGCCGGCCCTCCTCGGCGATCAGGCCGCGGCGCACCAGGGTCCGGAGGGCGGAGGCGGAGTCAACGCCGCGTAGCTCGGAGATCTGGCCGCGGGTGACAGGTTGGCGGTACGCCACCACGGCCAGTACCTCGAGGGCCGCGGGCGACAGCCGGGCGCCGTCGCCGGTGGTGGCGAAGCGTTCCAGATACGGCAAGGCCTCCGGTTTGGTGTAGAGGCGCCACCCGCCCGCCACGTGGCGGAGAGCGATGCCGCGGTCATCGGCCTCCAGCCGGCGCGCCCAGTCGTTCAGGAGCTCCCTGATCGTGGTCAGCGGTGTCTCCAGGACCTGGGCCAGCTCGGACTCGGGAACGGGATGCTCGGCGACGAAGAGGATCGCCTCCAGGGCGGCGGGAGTATTCACAGCCCCATCCGGCTACCGGCGGGGCCGGCATCGGAATGGCGCACCGAGATGTCGTCCGGGTCCTGCTGGGATACGGACACGAATCCCCATCGGGCCAGTTCCAGGACCGCCAGGAAGTAGGCGGCCACCTCCGCCCGATTCGAGCAGTGCGCCACCAGTCGCTCGAAGGTGGACTCGAGCTCGGCGGCCACCCTCTGCCGGATGGCGGCGATGGCGTCCTCCACCGACGGGAGGTCGAGGTCGAAATGATCCATCGGGATCTCCGCCTCGGCCCGTACTTCCTCGTTGAGGGAGGTCATGATCTCGGCCAGCGCGGCCGGTGTCACCCCGTCCGGTAGGGATGGCGGTTGGCGGGTGCCGAGGTCCTGGTCGATGCCGGCGGAGCGACCCACATGGCGCGAACCCTCCGTCAGGCGCTCGCGGAGGACCGTCGCGACGCCTTGATAGGTCAGGAAGCCGAGCAGCCGAGCCAGCAGCCGGTCCCGCTGGTCGAGTAGTTCCATCTCGTCCTCAAGGTCCACCTGGTCGGGCTCCGGCAGCAGGAAACGGGCCTTGAGGTGGATGAGCATCGCCGCCATCAGGACGAAACCGGAGGCCAGTTCCAGGTTGACCTCCCTCTCCTCGATGGACGCCAGGTAGTCCTCGATGACGCGGGAGATGTTGACCTCCATGACGTCGACATGGCGGCGGGTGACCATCTTGAGGAGCAGGTCGAAAGGACCGACGAAGACGGGAGTCTCGACCTCGTACGTCATGCCCGCGCGTCTCGACCCGTCATACGCTGATAGTAGGCGCCGGTTGCGCGGAAACCGAGGAACACCGATCCCGTCCGCGCTCCTCAGTTTCTTCGGAGGACGGCTCGGTCGGCCGCCTGGAGTAGGTTCCAGTCCTCACGACAAATCCCCTCCGGACGCTCGCGGTGATGATGGAGAGCGAAGTCGACCACCAGCTGTTCGGCGCCGGCCCGATCCAGCTCCCGTGCGGCAATCCGTCCGTGGTCCAGGTAGGCCGCGAATCGAGCCGGGCCCCTGATGCCGAGCCGGCCCAGGATGGTCGCCAGGGACCGTCCCAACGGTCCTAGCCGGGAGCCGCGCTTTCCCACGTCGTGTAGCAACGCCGCCCGAACCAGGTCGGTGCGGAGGGGCCGGGCTGACCGGACCAGTCGAGCCGCGGCCAACCCGTGGCGCTGATCGGCCCGGGGCTGGTCCCAGTACATCGACCGTTCGGCATCGGTCCTCAGCAACGCCGCCACCTCGGCCTGCTCCCCCGGTCGCAGCCGTCGCGCCAGAGTCACGTCGAGGAAGCGGCCCGCCAGGTGGAGCGGGCGCATCCTCGGTTCCTTCACCTGTGGCGGACCGGGTCGCGAGACATTCTGGAGGGTGCTGAGAAAGACGGCGATGGTCGGCCCTTCACACCTCGACCCGGGGTTCCGTTACCGGATGCGGAGCAACTGGACATTTTTCAGCACCCTCCTACCGCAGGGCTCTCGGATGGGCCTCCACGTAAACCTCGTGTAGGTGCTGGAGTGACATCCGGGTGTAGACCTGGGTGGTGGAGAGGCTGGCGTGCCCGAGGATCTCCTGCACCGTGCGGAGGTCTGCGCCCCTCTCCACCATGTGCGTGGCGGCGGAATGGCGGAGCACGTGGGGCGAGATCCGGGTTCGGGGTATGCCCACCGCCTCCGCATGGGCGCGGACGATCCCGAAGACGCCCTGGCGGGTGAGCCGCCCGCCGCGGGCGTTCACGAACACGGCATCGTGATCCCTTCGACTCCGCAACATCTCGATCCGGTCGGGCAGGTAGGCGCCGATGGCCCGGACGGCGGGCTTGCCCAGGAGTACGAGGCGTTGACGCCCGCCCTTGCCGGTGACCATGGCGCTCAGCGTCTCCATATCCAGATCGGTCAGGTCGAGGTCGACCAGTTCGCTGACCCTGACAGCGGTGCCGTAGAGGGTTTCCAGTAGCGCCCGGTCACGCCTTCCGAGCGCCGTGCCGGAGGGCGGCGCTTCCACCAGCCGGATCGCATCGTGTACATCGAGCGCCTTCGGGAAGCCCATGCGCGTCCTGGGCGTCTCGGTGAACCGGGTGGGATCGTCCGGGGCCTGGTCCTCAGCCACCAGGAACCGGTGAAAGCCTCGCACCGCGGCCAGCTTTCGCGCGATGGTGGTGGGACGCATGCCCTCCTGATGGAGGCCGGCCAGGAAGCCGTCGATCAGGTCCGGCGTGGTGGCCCGGTCACCCAGGTAGTCGAGGTAGGCCTCCAGGTCGCTCCGGTAGGCGGTGATGGTGTTGTCGCTGAGGCCCCGCTCCACCGACAGGACGGCCAGATAGCCGTCCAGATGGCCCCGCAGCGACCTGGAGGCCTCCACTAGACGTAGCCGGGCTCCCGTTCGCTCCCGAGGATCTCCGGCGCCGCTTCCCGGCTCCGGCGGTAGCGATCCGCGGCGGCGATGAAGCCGGTGAACAGAGGATGCGGATCGAGGGGCCGCGACTTGAGCTCCGGATGGGCTTGGGTGCCGATGAAATAGGGGTGAGAGGCCAGCTCGATGAACTCCACCAACTGTTCGTCGGGCGAGATGCCCGTCAGCGACAGCCCTGCCTGTTCGAGGTCCTTGCGGAAGCGGTTGTTGACCTCGTACCGGTGCCGGTGCCGCTCGTAGATCAACTCTGCCCCGTAGAGTCGGCGAACCAGGGAGCCCTCCCTGAGCCGGGCGGGGTAGACACCCAGCCGCATGGTGCCACCCTTGTCCGATACACCCTGCTGGCGCACCATCAGGTCGATGACCGGATGGGGCGTCATGGGCTTGAATTCGGTGCTATGGGCATCGCGGAGCCCGAGCACGTTGCGGGCGTACTCGATCACGGCGGCCTGGAGGCCCAGGCAGAGGCCCAGGAAGGGAATCCGGTTGGTACGAGCGTGCGTCACCGCCCGTATCTTGCCCTCGATGCCCCTGATGCCGAATCCCCCGGGGACCAGGATGCCGTCCAGGTCGTCCAGGTGGGAGCTCCCGAAAAGTCCGTCGAGGTCTTCGGCGGGGATCCATTGGATCTGGGCCCGCACGTTGTTGGCCAGGCCCCCGTGGCGGATGGCTTCCACCACGGACAGGTAGGCGTCGGGTAGGCCCGTGTACTTGCCGACCAGCCCGATATTGACGGTGCGCGTCGCGGCCAGGGCGCGCCCGACCATCCGTTGCCAGTCGGCCAGGTCGGGTTCGGGCGCGTCCAGGCCGAGCATCTCCATGATGGCATCATCCAGGTCGTGATCCCTCAGGATGAGGGGCATCTCGTAAATGTCCTCCACATCAGGGGCCGGGATCACGGCGTCGGGATCGACATCGCAGAAGAGCGAGATCTTGTTGCGTACTCCATCGTCGATGGGCTTCTCCGAGCGGACCACGATGATGTCGGGACGGATGCCCCGGGATCGCAGGTCGGCCACCGAGTGCTGCGTGGGCTTGGTCTTGAGTTCCTCGGTGGGACCGATCTGGGGAACCAGCGTGACGTGGATGTGGACTACGTTGCGGTACCCGACATCGTTCCGGAACTGGCGGACCGCCTCCAGGAACGGCAGGATCTCGATGTCTCCCACCGTTCCACCGATCTCGGCGATGACCATATCCACATCGTCCCGGTCCCCCAGGCGGCGAATGCGGTCCTTGATCTCGTTGGTGATGTGCGGGATCACCTGGACGGTGTCGCCCAGATAGTCGCCCCTCCGCTCCTTGTTGAGCACTGCCAGGTAGACGGATCCGGTGGTGACATTCGAGTCGCGGCTCAGGCTCTGATCGGTGAAGCGCTCGTAGTGGCCGAGGTCGAGATCGGTCTCTCCGCCGTCGTTGGTCACGTAGACCTCGCCGTGCTGGAAGGGGTTCATCGTGCCGGGGTCTACGTTGACGTAGGGGTCGAGCTTCTGGTTAACCACTCGAAGGCCGCGGGCCTTCATGAGCCGACCGAGGGAGGAGGCCGTGATCCCCTTGCCCAGACTGGAGACCACCCCGCCGGTCACGAACACGAACTTCGTCACCGGCAAGACGCTACCACAACGGAACATGGGGACCGGGGATCGTGCGGGGCGATACGGTCTGTACTCACCCGGCGGGGACCGGCGCACGCCTCGCCATGGCGAGGGAACGGAGCTCGCGGGCATGATGATGGCCCCGCTCCGAGTCGGCCAGCCCGGAAAGCATCCGTGACAGCTCGCGGAGGCGGGCGTCCTCCTCGACCAACCTCACCCCGGCGCGGGGACCTTCCCGTTCCACCACGATGTGCGAATCGGCGAAAGCCGCCACCTGGGGAAGGTGGCTGACGCAGAGGGTCTGGCGGTCCTCGGACAAGCGGGCCAGCTTGGAACCCATGGCCAGGGCAGTCGTCCCTCCCACTCCCGAGTCGATCTCGTCGAAGGCCACGATCCGGGCGGCGCCGGTCCCAGAGGCCAGCCGTAGCGCCAGGACCAGGCGGCTCAGCTCTCCCCCGGAGGCAATCTTGCCCACCGGGCCGGGGACGAGCCGGGAGTCCGAGGCGAATAGCAACTCCACGGTGTCGGCCCCGGACGCCCGTGGCTCGGTCTTCCCGATCTCGACCCGCAGCAGCGGATCGCCGAACCCCAGCTCTCGCAGGTGCCCGCAGGCGCTCTCGGCGATCCGGGCGGAGGCGTCCCGGCGAGCGAGCAGGAGTTCTCGCCCGGCCTCGAGCAGGCGCCCGCAAGCCGTGTCATGTTCCGCGTCCAGGCGGGATGCGCGCTCCACCAGGGCCTCGATCTCCGCCAGGCGGGCACGCGCCCGGCGCCGGAAGGAGTGGATTTCCTCGATGTTCGACCCGTACTTGCGGCGCAGGTCGCCCAGCAGGTTCAGGCGCCGGTTGACACGGGCCAACGCGGCGGGGTCCGGCTCGGTGACCTCCCACGCCTCCCGGGTGGCGCTCAACGTGTCGGTGAGGGTGGCCTCGAGGCTCTCGACGAGCTCGGCGAGAGGGCCTCGGGCCGGATCCAGGTCCCGGACGCGCCGGGCCGCATCCACCACCGGGCCGACGCGTTCGCGGGCCACGCTCAGGTCCCGGTGCGCCTCCGCCAGGAGCTCGGCCACCTCCTCGGCGTTTCCGAGCCTCCTCGAATCCATCTCCAATTCCTCGTCCTCGCCCGGCCGGAAGTCAGCCCGATCGATCTCGCCGACCTGGTAGGCCACCAGATCCATCTCGCGCGCCAACGCCCGCATGCCGCCACCGAGTTCCGCCCGGAGCGCCTCCACTTCGCGCAGCGCCTGCCAGGCATCCCGGTAGTCCTCCCGTACAGGGTCCGAACCCAGCCGGAGATCGATCAAGGCCCGGACCGCCCGGGACCGGGTGAGAGAGAGCGGATCGTGCTGGCCCACGATCTCGACCACCCCGTCGAGCCGCTCGGCCAGCGCTCGGGCGGGGACCATCCGTCCGTCGAGGTAGGCGCGGCTTCCCCCCGGATGTATCGAGCGGGCGAGAACCACCTCCTCCCCGTCCAGGAAGAACCTGCCCTCGACCCGTGCCTCCTTGCCGTGCGGCCCGATGAGCCCGGAACGAGCGGGGGCCCCGGTGAGCATCCGGAGGGCGCCCAGCATCAGCGTCTTGCCCGCTCCGGTCTCGCCGCTCACCACCACCATCCCGGGCGTGAACCCCACCCGGGCCGTCTCGATGATTCCGAGGTTGGCAACCGACAGCTCGTCGAGCATCAGGCCAGCGAGAATTTCTGCTTCACGGATGCCGGGAAGGAACGCTCGGCGAAGCGGGCGAACGTCACGTGACCGGCGCCCTCGACCTCGATCCAGTCACCCGGACGCATGATGGCGATCTCCCTGCCGTCAACGCCCACTCCCGCCGGGCGGTCCTCCATGACCTCGAAACGGAGCCTGTGATGCGGCGGGAACACCATGGCTCGGGAGAATAGGTAATGGGGCGCGACCGGTGTCATCACCATCACGTCCAGCGCCGGGTCGATGAGCGGCCCCCCGGCAGAGAGGTTGTAGGCGGTGGAGCCGGTCGCGGTCGCCACCACCACCCCGTCGGCCGGGTAGTTGATGAAGGGCTCCCCGTCTATCGAGATGGCGAGGCGGACTGTCCGCTGGTTCTCCACCTTCTCCACCACCACGTCGTTGAGGCCGATCGTGGGAGGGGCGCCGTTGATGGAGGCGGCCAGCAACATCCGCTCCGACGTGAGCCACTCGCCGGCCGCCATCCGGTCCAGGAAAGCCGGAAGATCGTCGGGTAGGGCTTCCGCCAGGTAACCCAGGCGGCCGTCGTTGATCCCGCAGACCGGTGCCCCGCTGCCCCTCCCCAGCCGTACCGCCTTCAGAACCGTTCCGTCGCCTCCGATGGCCACCACGAGGTCGAGGCCGTCCCTCTCGCCGAAGGTGGTCGAGGCCACGCCGATGAGGTCGGCGGCGTCCGGCGCCGCCACCACCTCGACTCCCCGGTCCCCGAGGGCGGCCACGAGGGCCCTCGTCCAGGCCACCGTGTGGCCCTGGCGGATGTGAGGGACCAGCGCGATCCTCATCGGAGACCCTCCACGGCCCTTTCCAGGTCGATGACCATGGGACCCTGTCGGAACCATCCCAGGACCTCTCGGTTCCCGTTGGCCCCCTCGAGGGGCGAACGGAGGAGGCCGAGCGCCCCCAGGCCGCGTGCCGACAGTCCGGTGACCGTGGTGGCGACAGTCCGGCTCCACAGCGCCGGGTCGCGCAGCACGCCCCGCCGGTCGACCGAGCCGGGTCCGGCCTCGAACTGGGGCTTCACCAGCAGGACGTAGTGGCTGGCGGCGTTCCCGAGACCAACCAGGGCCGGGGCGATCGTCAGCAGAGAGATGAAGGAGACGTCGGCGACCACCACGCCGAAGGGCGCCCCGAGGTGGTCGGCATCGGCGTGCCGGATGTTGGTCCGTTCCACGACCGTGACCCTCGGGTCGCTGCGGAGGTACTCGTGCATCTGCCCGTATCCCACATCGACGGCGACCACCCGAGCTGCGCCGTATTCCAGGAGGCAGTGGGTGAAGCCCCCCGTGGAGGCACCCACGTCGACGGCGTCGAGTCCCGCGACGTCGATACCGAACTCCTCCAAGGCGGCCTCAAGCTTGAGCCCGCCCCGGCTGACATAGCGTGGGGGGGACGCGGCCCAACGCAGCGGGGTGCCCTTACTCACCAGCGTGGCCGGCTTCGGCAGCGGTATGCCGGCCACGATCACCTTCCCCTCACGGATCGCCCGGGCGGCGGCGCTCCGCGAACCGACCAGCCGGCGCCGGACCATCTCCACGTCCAGTCGCCGCATCATTCCCCGAGATGGTGGGACTCGTGGCCCGAGTCGGCCAGCAGCTCGTCGAGCACCCGGCGAGCCTGCGGGGCGTCAGCGCCCGCCAATCGGGCCTCGAGCAGCTCCGCGAGCGCGGCCGCCGGACCCGCCACCCGGCCGGCGTCCAACCCCTCGACGGCGCGCACGTAGGACTCGATGGTGGTGTCCGTGGGTGGTTGGTCCTCCGGCTCCGGATGCGTGGGTCGCTCGCGGGCTTGGCTCATGCTCCTCATTATTGCGCGTCAGGCCGGGATTGCTACCCCACGCCGGCCGGGACCCTTCCGTGCGTTCGGAGCCGCACCCTCCTAGGGTGGTCCGTGCATGGAGGCAGGCACACCCAACCGGAAGCGGGCCGGATGATTCCGATCCGTGACCTGAACCCGGGTCTCAGGCGACCAGTCGTGTCGCTGCTGCTGATCGCATCGGTGGTGGCGGTCTACTTCCTGGTCCAGCCGGCGGATCCGGTCGATGAGTACGAGTTCCTGGTCCGCCGGGCGGCCATCGGGTGCGAGATCAGCACCAACGAGGCGGTCTCCCTGGACGAGATCCGGTCCGAACGGTGCGTCGCCGGAGACGGCCGCTCGGTGTTCCCGGAGAAGTCGGTGCCGCTCAGCGTGGTGGTCTCCATCTTCCTGCACGGCGGCCTCGCCCACCTGATCGGCAACGTATGGAGCCTCTGGCTGTTCGGCAACAACGTGGAGGACGCCTACGGCCGGGGCGGCTACCTGCTGCTCTACCTGCTGTCGGGCGTGATGGCCACCTTCGGCTTCGTGGCGCTGAATCCGGATTCCACGGCCCCGCTGGTGGGCGCCTCGGGCGCCATTGCCGGGGTGATGGGGGCATACTTCGTCCTGTACCCCGGAGCGCGGGTGCTGAGCATCATCGTGCCGGTTCCCCTCCCCTTCCGCATGCCGGCCGCCCTGTTCCTGCTGCTCTGGCTGGCTGCCCAGTTCCTCCTGGCAGGCGGCACATCGGCAATCGCCTGGGAGGCCCACGTGGCGGGATTCGTCTTCGGGATGTTCGTGACGTTGATGTTGCGGCGGGGGCTGACCGCGCGCCTGGCCGAGAGAAGGGGTCCGACCCTCTACGCCTGAGTCCTTCTTCGACCCCGATCACTCGTGGCTGAGGTGTGTGACCGGGACACGGACAATCAGGGTCAGAGACCCAGCCGGTCGAGTAGGTCGTACATCGTCGGGGTGAGTGGCCACGACCTCAGTTCCGCCAGCGGCACGAAGACGACATCGGCGGCGTCGTCCCCGGCGCGGACTTCCCCGCCGGTCACCTTGCCGGTGAAGTCCACCAGCACGAAATGGTGCTCGGGGGGCACGGAGTCTCCCAGCGACTCCCCGGCCCAGACCACCTCGCCCAACGCCACCTCGAGACCGGTTTCCTCCCGAACCTCCCTGACCGCGGCGTCGGTGAGGCGTTCGCCGTAGCGGACCTTGCCCCCCGGTATGGCCCACGAGCCAGCCAGGATGCCCCTGCCGCGCTGGACCAGCAACATCCGGCCCTGGTCGACCACCACCACGCCCACACCGACCTGCGGTGATCGGCGGATACTCATCATTCGGCCGGCGGCCGGTAGTGGGCGCGGATGCGGCGCCCACCGTCGCCCAGATCGCTGTGATGCATGATGATCGACCGGGCTGCGAAGCCCCCTGCCTCGAAGAAGTTCTTGGCTAGGCGGTGCCCGGGTAGGACATGGGAGTCGAAGAGTTGGTGGCCGGTGCTGCGGAACGCTTCCATGAGCGCGTCACGCATCACCTCCCCCACTCCGACGCCTCGGGCCTCCTGCTCCACGAAGACCATGCGTATGGCGGCCACCCGCACCCCCGCCTCGTGCGCGAGCAGCGTCCGCGACCCGCCCAGGATGAAGCCGAGCGGGTATCCGTCTATCTCGCCGAGGTAGATAAGGGTGCCGCTGTCGCCGAGGCAGGCCAGAAACGACTCGTCGACAGGCTCGTCCAAGCCGTCGGCTCGAGGCCACATGGGGTGGATAGCGGTCATCTCCGCCTCCAGCTTGCGATAGAGGTCGACCAGGAAGACCACGTCCGGGGTATCGGCGGGCCGGGCGGTGACCGAGATGTCCATTGCCACAGACGGTAGCGAGGGGGGTACGGGGGCCGTCGCGAGGCGTGCGCTGTCAGGCGCAGTCGCGACAGAGGGCGTCGGCAGCGAGTTGCACCTTCTTGAGGCGTAGGAAGCACGACCGGCAGACGAACTCGTCGCCCCGCATCTGCTCCGCCTCGATGTCGAGGTTCATCTCGGAGCGGCGGATCTCCCGAATCTCGCTGGTCTCGTCGACCAGCATGGTGGCCGACTCGGTGGCTTCGACGGTCTCCAGCTCCTCGGCCTCGAGGGCGTCGAGTTCGACGGGGCCGTTGCCGTTCTCGTCATCGTTGTCACCGTCGCCGGCTCGGCCGCCGCCGTTCTCGCTGTCCAGGTCGTTGCCGCCGTCCCGGTCGAACGGGTCTCGGATGGTGTCGTCCAATCCTCTATTCCCCCAAGTCTGATCGCGGCGAGAGTATACGCATCCCGACCCGGTCTGCGAACGGCCGATGTCTCAGATCATCAATCGGAGGCTTCCGGCCCGGAGCCGGACCAGGAGAGGGGTCCGGCCGATGGGTTCCCCGTCCACCTCCACCGGCCACGGTGGGTTGGCCTCGATCCGGGCCTCAGGGGCGACGAAGCGGCGGACACCCGGGTCGGCGAGGTGATCGCCGCCTCTGGCCTTCCGCATCAGGGCAGCCACCTCCCTCCTCCGGCTGCTGATGACCTGTATGTCGAGCAACCCGTCGACCATGGATGCCCGGGGGGCGATGTTGAAGCCACCCCCGAAGAACTGGGCGTTGGCCGCCACGACGGTGAGGGCCGGGCCGGAGAACTCCCTCCTACCGGCCTCGACGCGGGCGTCGAGCCTGCGCCAGGACGGCAGGGATGCGGCGACAGCCGCCACGTAGCGAAACGACCCCAGCCGGGCGGGTATGCGCTGGGCGGTCCTGGCGGCCGCGGCCGTGGCGCCGGCGCTGGCCACGTTGAGGAAATACCTGCGTCCCCACTCCCCCATGGCAAGGCCGACGTCCACCGGATAGGGCGTCCCTTCGATCAGGCGGGCGGCCGCCCGGTCGAGGTCGGGGCCGATCCCGAAGGTCCGGAGCAGGTCGCAGCCCGTACCCGCCGGGAGGATGCCAAGGAGCGGCGCCGCACTCCATCCGTGGGCCATGATCTCGTTGAGCACCGCGTTGACCGTCCCGTCTCCCCCCACCGCCACCAAGCGCCGCCGATCAGCGCTCGCGGCTTCTTTGACGGCGTCTCCCAGCGCGCCCAGCCCGTCCACCTCCAGAACATCCGCGGGTACCGAATGGGACCGGAGAGCGGCCACCGCGTCAGCCTTGGCCGACCGGCCCCGGCCGGCGTGCGGGTTGACCAGCACCAGCCAGGGGGTCATACGACGCCTCCGGCGGTGACGATTCCCCGATCGATGCCCGAGCGGGCCCGGTTGGCAGCCCGTTCGAGCTCACCCATCCCCAGGACCCGCGCCGCGTCACCGACCTGGCGCAGGAGGTCCAGAACGGACCGGGTGGTACGGACGAAGTCCCCTGCGGCAAGAGAGCCCTCGTCGAGGAGCTCCTCCAGGTCGATCCGGAGCGCCCAGGCGTATGCGAGCCACGCGAACCCGGGATGGGGGAAGCGGGTCACGGGCAGGCGATGGCGTTCCTCGGTGGCGGCGAGGTCCTCCGCCAGCTCCACCAGGCGGCTCCAGGCATCCTCGAGGGGCTCGGTGGGCCATCCCTCCGGCTCGTCGGCGTCCCGTCGGGGCTCGTAGGCGAAGGCAGACAGCAGGGCCGCCAGCTCCGGCGCGCGCAGCCCGGCGAGAATCCCGGCGCGTATCGCTTCCACGAGGAGGAGGCCCAGGTCGCTGTATACGACCCGGAGCGCCTGTCCCCCCGGCTCGAGCCTCCAATCCCGGATGTGCCCGCGCTGTTCCAGGAGGCGCCGAGCCCGGTCGAACCTCTGCAGGAGGGTGCTCCGGCGAGGGCGCGACCTGCGGCCGCTCCCCTTGCCACGGGTCCGGTTGGTAAGCCGCCGGTCCTGGAACTCGGCGAACGACGCGGCGAGGAGCCGCTCGGCCTGGCGGCGTGAGTAATTCGCCACCAGGTTCACCAGCATGTTGTAGGTGGGGCGGAAGCTGGACCGCAGGGGATGGCTGCCGAGCCGGGCGATCGATGCCATGCGCTCGAACGGCACGAAGTGCGAATGAAGCACGACCCCGTGGCCCACCGTATCGATACCGCGGCGTCCGGCCCGGCCTGTCAGCTGGGTGAACTCTCCGGGGAGCAGCAGCTCGTGGCTCTCGCCGGTGAACCTCGACAGGCGGTCGAGCACGACGGTCCGAGCGGGCATGTTGATGCCCAGCGCCAGGGTCTCGGTGGCGAACACCACCTTGATCAGCCCATCGCAGAAGAGCTGCTCGACCACCTCCTTGAAGGCCGGCACGAGGCCGGCATGGTGGGCCGCCACTCCCCGCTCGAGCCTGGCCAGCCACCGGTCGTGTCCCAGCGTCCGCAGGTCGGACGAGTCGAGATGGGCGGTTCCCTTCTCGGCGCGGCGCCGGATCTCGTCCCGTTCGGCGTCGTCAGTGAGCCGGATCCCGGCGGCGACCACCCGGTCGGCGGCTTCGTCGCACCCCGCGCGCGAGAACAGGAAGTAGATGGCCGGGAGCAGGTCGAGAAAGGCGAGATGCTCCACCACCGAGGTCCTCCGCGGGGTGGAGAAGCGGCGTCGGCGACCACCCCGCCGAGCCAGGAGGCGGGGAATGGCGGCGTTGGGCCTCATCCCGCCGGACGCCTCCACGTAGAGCGGTAGGAGATGGACCTCCCGGTCGAAACGGTCCCAGACCGACCACCACCGTTCGAGCCGTACCGGCCGGTGCTCCTCGACGACCAGCTCGGTGGGACCCCGCCGTGTGCGTAACCAGTCGGTGAACTCGCCCGCGTTGGAGACGGTCGCCGACAGGCACACCAGCCGGATATGGGATGGAGCGTGGATGATCACCTCCTCCCAGACCGCGCCGCGGAACCGGTCCTGCAGGTAGTGGACCTCGTCGAGGACCACCGTGTCGACCATGGACAGGTCCGATCCGGAGTAGATCATGTTGCGCAGTACCTCTGTGGTCATCACCACGACGGGAGCGTCGTGGTTGATGGTGTTGTCGCCGGTCAGCAACCCGACCCGGTCGCTTCCATGAACGGCGCCGAAGTCCCGGAACTTCTGGTTGGACAGCGCCTTGAGGGGCGTCGTGTAGAACACGCGGCGCCGGTTGGCCAGGCTCAGGTGGATGGCCGCCTCGGCGATCAGGGTCTTACCGGCGCCGGTGGGAGCCGTCACCACCACCGACCGGCCCATCTCCACCATCTCGGCGGCCAGCACCTGGTAGGGGTCGGCCGTGAACGGGAGCGACTCGAAGAAGGTGTGAACCCTCATTTCTTGAGGGTCAGGCGGATCAGCCAGATGGTGGCCTCGTAGAACAGGTAGAGCGGGGTCGAGAGCAGCAGGAGCGTCACCGGATCGCCGGTGGGGCTCACCGCGGCCCCTACCACGACGATGATGAGTACCGCCCAGCGCCGACCGGCGGCCAACTTGTCGGAACTCACCACGCCGGCCGCAGCCGCGCCGTACAGGAACACGGGGAACTGGAACGAGATGCCGAACAGCAGCAGGAAGCGGATCACGAAACGGGTGTAGAGCTCGACCGTCCAGAGATTCTCCAGGTCCTCGAAGATCGACACGAGGAACGCGACCGCCCGGGGAAGGCTCCAGTAGGCAAACCCGACGCCGAGGCAGAACAGAGTGACCAGCGCCGCCACCACCGGGAAGGCCCACTTGCGTTCCCTCTGGGTGAGGCCGGGGTTGATGAAGCACCACGCCTGGTAGGCGATCACGGGGCTGGCCAGGACCGTCCCACCGAAGAGCGCCATCCGCATGGCGATCGAGAACTGGTCGGTGGGACCGGTCACCACCAGATCCCGCCCTGCCACCTCGCTGTAGGAGTTCTGCAGGAGGTAGAGCATCTGGTTGCGGAAGAAGAAGGCGACCACGGTGCAGGCGCCGACTGCTATGAAGGTCTTGACCAGACGTGACCGGAGCTCCGTGAGGTGCCCCATCAGCGGCTGGCCGGAGGAATCGGCTCCTTCCGTCATTCGCCCCTGTCCGTTTGCTCGTCGGCTTCACGTCCGGCAGCGGCTTCCCCCAGATCGCCGTCCTCGCCTACAGGCGGGTCGGCGGCCTCCTCGTCCGGGCCCTCCTCCTGAGTGGGGCTCGGTGCGTCGAGCGGTACCACGTTCCCGGGCATCGGGTCGTCCAGGCCCTTCCACGCTTCGCCGGGCGACACGCCCACCGGGGGTTCGGGGGCCACCCATCGCGCCTCGGGCGCTTCCGGCGTCTCCGGGACGGGGGTGGCGGCATCAGGCGCGGCCCGGCCGGTTTCCTCGAGGGACTGCCTGATGTCGCGGTCCACGGCGCCGGCGGCATCGGCGGTCTCGGCCAGCGTCCGCTTCACGTCGCTCACCGGCTCGGCCAGGTCCTCGCGGAGTTCCTTGATCGGCTCGCGCAGCGGAGCCACCTCCTTCTCGATCCCCTCGCGAAGGTCTCGGACGGCGTCGCGGAGCTCCCGGACGTACTTGCCCATGGTGCGGGCGATCTCGGGCAGGCGGTGCGGACCGAAGACCACCAGGGCTATCACGGCGATGGTGAGTATCTCGAGACCGCTGAACGTGTCGAACACGGTGCCATGCTACCGGCGCACGCCTACCCGCCCCACGGCGGTTCAGGCTCGGGCGGCGTCGTATCGAGCCAGGATTGCTTCGCGCAGGCGCTCGGTCTCCTCCCGGACTTCCGGTCCCTCGATCAGGCGCGCCTGGTCGCCCAGCCGCAGCAGCAGCCGGGCGCACACCCGCGCATCGGACATGGCAAAGCGGATCACCAGCTCCTCGCCGTTGTCCTCCAGTATCTCCACCGGGTAGTACTCCGCCACCCACCTGGCGCCGGAACGCAGCGCCAGCCGGGCATAGATCGCGTCAGCGGACGGCGTGTAGTCGACATTCGTGGGAGCAGGCGGGCGGGCGGGGGGTTCGAACACCTCCCCCGACGCCTCCACCGACCGGATCCGGTCCACGCGGAACAGGCGCCGGTCACCGGCCAGACGGCAGTACGCCAGGAGGTACCAGCTTCCCATCGACGCGTGGACCATCAGCGGCTCGATGGCCCGGACGGTGGTCCGGTTGGTGCTCAGGGACAGGTAGGTGATGGTCAGCACAGTTCCGTCACGGGCCGACCGGCGCAAGGTGTCGAGGTGTCCGGGCTCGGGAGGCAACTCGGCCGCGATGACCGTGGCGGCCTCCGGGAAGAGGGCGCCGGTCAGCTTCTCGACCGCTCTCGCCAGCGCCTCGTTCCCCTGGGAGGTGCCGGCCACCGCCAGGCCGGCGCTGAGCAGTCCCAAGGCTTCGTGGGGCGTGAGCCGGAGCGGCCGGGAGAAGTAGTCGGCCATGTCCAGAACCACCTCGTCACCGTCCATGTACGCCACCATCAGGTCACCGGGGCCGTATCCGGGCAGCCCGCAGCAGAAGAGCAGGTTGAGATCGTCGGCGAGTTGGCGACGGCTCGCGTAGCCGAACCGCTCCATGACCTCGGTGACGGTCGGGTAGGGGTTGGCCAGCGCCCACGGGACCAGGGCCAGGATCCGGGCCAGCCTCTGCCGGGTCCGAGAGGCGGTCACCGGCCGGCCTCGAGCCGCCTGACCATCTCGGCGCGAAGCTCCGGAGGGTCGAGGATCACCGCCCCGTCGTCGAGGTGTATGACCATGTCGATCAACGAGTCGTTCGCGTAGGGGACTTCCAGGATGGTGCCTCCCTCCTCGGTGTGCCCCACGGCCTCGGCGTCGGGGAACCGGTTCGCGACCCACCAGGCGATGTCGGCATCGCACTCGATCAGCGCGCGTTTCGGCGCCTGTTGCTCCCAGGGCAGCGACTCCAGGATGTCCCGGGCGCTGTAACCCTCGGGCCGCGGAAAAGCGTCCGGATCGCCCGCCAATTCCAACCGCTCCGCCCGATCGAGCCGGTAGGTCCTGATGGTGGGGTCCTGGTCCGGCTCGACGCCCGCGAAGTACCAATGGCCCCGCCGGTGGTGCATGCCATAGGCGCACAGGGTGCGCGGGCGCCCGTGGTAGACGAACCGGATCGGGCGGCGCTCCAGCACCGCCTGGAAGATCAGCGCCAGGTGCTCGCTGCCCAGACCCAGGTCGGCGCCCACCGGTGTGTCCGTGTCGGCCAGCCGGGCCCCGCCCAGCTTGAGCAGGCCGTTGGCGCCCGACGGCCAGCCGCCGGAACGCACCATATGCACCGCGAGGGCCAGCGCGGTCCGTTCCTCGTCGGTGAGCCCCGGTTCGATGGTCCGGTAGTTGCTCTCGGGAACCACGTAGCCCCACTCGACCTCCCAGGCGTCGGTGGCTTCCTGCGCAAGCTCGATCCCCAGCTCGCGCAGGCTGGCCTTGTCCCGCTCGAACTTGCGATGGAAGGCCTGGTCGGACAGGTTGCCGTACCCGGCCACCGTGTTCCGGATCTGCTCGGCCGTGACGGGCCGCGGGGAATCGACCAGATAAGCCAGCAGGTTGATCAAGCGCTCGACGACGGTGCTCATGGTCTGTCAAATGTACCGATCTCGATACCCTGCGGCTAGTAGTAGCTAGGTGCCGGTTGCTAGTTGCTCGTGACTAGTTGTATATAATGACTAGCAACTATAGACTAGCCGACTAGAGACTAATCATAGGCCGGCGATCAGGCGTTCCACCCGCTCGTCTGAGGCCTTGAAGGGGTCCTTGCATAGCACGGTCCGCTGGGCCTGGTCGTTCAGCTTCAGGTGGACCCAGTCCACCGTGTAGTCGCGGTTGCGGGCCTTCGCAGCGGCGATGAACCGCCCCCGCAGCCGGGCGCGGGTGGTCTGGGGGGGCTTCTCCTTGGCGATGGCGATGGCGGCGTCCGTCACGAGGCGGTCCACGACACCCCGCCGGGCCAGCAGGTAGTAGAGGCTCCGCTCCTCCGTCACATCGTGGTAGCTGAGGTCCAACAACTGGACCCGGGCGTCGGAGAGCGCCAGGTCGTAGCGGGCCCGGTAACGCTCGATGAGGTGGTACTTGGTAACCCAGTCGACCTGGCGCTCGAGAGAGAAAGGGTCCTTCTCGAGGCCGGTGAGCAGGTGCTCCCACATCTCGACGGCTCGCTGTACCGAGGGGGGGAAGCCGGGGTTCCGGGCGTACCGGATGATCCGGTCCAGGTATTCCCACTGGATGTCGAGGGCCGACAGCATCCGGCCGTTGGCAAGGCGTACCGGTTGCCGGCAGGTCGGGTCCTGGCTGATCTCCCGGATGGCCCGGATGGGGTTGGCCAGGGTCAGGTCCCGGAACATCACGTCGGCTTCGATCATCTCCAGAAGCGCAACGGTTGCGCCCACCTTGACGTAGGTGGCGTACTCGTTCATGTTGGAGTCGCCGGCGATCACATGGAGTCGCCGGAACCGCTCGGCATCCGCGTGGGGCTCGTCACGCGTGTTGATGATGGGTCGCGACCGCGTCGTGGCCGAGGAGACCCCTTCCCAGATGTGGTCGGCGCGTTGCGAGATCGAGAAGGTGGGCCCCTTGGCAGTCTGGAGGAGCTTGCCCGCTCCCGAGAAGATCTGGCGGCTCACCAGGAACGGTATGAGGATCTCCAGCATCTTCTGGAAGTCCGCCTTGCGGAGTACCAGGTAGTTCTCGTGGCACCCGTAGGAGTTGCCGGCCGAGTCGGTGTTGTTCTTGTAGAGGAAGATGTTCCCCCGGATACCGTCGTTCCGGAGGCGTTGCTCGGCGGAACGCTGCAAATCTTCCAGGACCCGCTCGCCGGCCTTGTCGTGGGCTACCAGATCGAGGAGGTCGTCGCACTCCGGTGTGGCGTACTCAGGATGGCTGCCCACGTCCAGATAGAGCCGAGCCCCGTTCTCCAGGAACACGTTCGAGGACCGGCCCCACGTCACGACCCCCCGGAACAGGATGCGGGCCACCTCGTCGGGACTGAGGCGGCGCTGACCTCGAAGCGTGCACGTGATCCCGAACTCGTTCTCGAGACCGAAGATGCGCCGTTCCATGGCCCAATAGGCTAATGACTAGTTTCTAGTCGCTAGTCAGTATTTACTAGTCAGTAGTTTCTAGGTACTAGCCGTTATCTTATAAGCTTAAACATAACTAGCAACTAGGAATTCGCTATCTCGCCGAGTTCTTCCTTGGTCAGGCGGCGGAACCGGCGCGCCGGGCCCTCCCGCGCCAGCAGGGCGCCCTCCCAACCGTCGATGTCGCGGCCCTCGACCTCCCGGAACGCGTTGGCGGTGAGGGCCAGAGCCTCGTCCAGGCCGAGGGTGTCCTGGTAGTCCTCCCCCAGCCGGTCGGACAGCTCGTCGGCCTGCCCGCCGATGGCCGTGTAACCGCGCTTGTCGTACAGCGTGCCGTCGTACGTGACCTTGAACAGGCGGTCCTCGGCAACGGTCCGGCCGACCTCCGCCACCAGCACCTCCACCTCGAAGGGCTTGGGTCCCTGGACGAATATGTTTCCCAGCGTCTGCGAGAAGGCCGACGCGAGGCTCTTGGCGGTGACGTCGCGGCGCCCGTACTGGTATCCCTTGATGTCGGCATAGCGGATTCCCGCCACCCGCAATGACTCGAACTCGTTGTACTTGCCCACCCCGGCGAAGGCGATACGGTCGTATATCTCCGAGGTCTTGGTGAGGGTGCGGCTGGGGTTCTCGGCCAGCAACAGGACCCCCTCCCGAACCTCCAGAGCGGCGATAGACCGGCCTCGGGCAATGCCCTTGCGGGCGTACTCGGCGCGGTCCTTGACCAGCTGTTCGGGAGCTACGTAGAACGGAAGGGTCACCGGACCACCTCCAAAGCCCGTTCGGCCGCCTCAGCCACTTCGGTCCGGTCGACTTCCTGGACGCCGTCGGTGGTGACCGTGAACACGTTGGGGTAGATCCCGCGACGCAGGTCGGGACCACCGGTCGCCAGGTCCTGGCCGGCCGCCGCCACCAGGGCGGCGATGCTGTGGTCGACGGCCTCGGTCCGGTCGGATCCGGGGTTGTACACCGTTCTCAGGTATGCCCTGGCTTCCCGGCTCCCCGAACCGGCGGCGCCGAAGTCCCGCTCCTCGTAGCGCCCTCCGATCGCATCGAAGGTGAACACATGCCCGGTCCCGCTCTCGGGCTCGATCCCGCAGAACAGCGGCACGACTACGAACCCCTGCATGGCCATGGGTAGCTGGGAACGAACCATCCGGGCCAGGTAGGTGGCCTTGCCCTCCAGGCTGAGGCGCACCCCCTCGAGCTTCTCGTAGTGCTCCAACTCGGTCTGGAAGAGGCGGATCAGCTCGACTCCGAGCCCCGCCGTTCCCGAGATGGCCACGGCCGAGTAGGAATCCGCGGCGAACACCTTCTGGATGTGGCGATGAGCGATGTCGTATCCGGCGGTCGCCTGGCGATCCCCCACCATCACCACGCCGCCGCCGTAGCGGAGGGCCAGCACGGTGGTTGCGTCAGGCGGGCGGAAACCGGAGGGCGGGGCGTCCGGGCCCAGTTCCCATTGCGGAGCCAGGTCGAGTGACCTGATCAGTTCGGTGAAGCTGGCGCCGGGCAGGGGCGCCCCCAGAGGAAGCAGGCTGCCCGTCACTCGCCGCCCTTTTGCACGTAGTTCTTCACGAACTCCTCGGCGTTCTCCTCGAGCACCGAATCTATCTCGTCCAGGAGTTCGTCGATCTTGTGTACCCCGCCTTGCGCGGCGACTTGCGGGGATGCCGTAACCGGCTCTGTTACTTCGCCGCGACGGCGCCGGATCCGCTCTCGTTCCTGTGCCATCTTCTCCTCCTAGGACCCCTGGCCGAACCCGGCCATGTTGCAATGCTTCACTTGTCGACCAATCATGCAGGCGCCGACGACGGGCTTCATAGCGTTCCCGAGCCGACCCTCACCCCTCCGGGAGGATAGGTCTTTCAGCACCCTCCGAGAGCGTCCAGGAGCGCGGCTGCGTCCGGGGCGGAGTCGAGCAGGTCTCCGACCAGAGACTCGTTACCCCGCAAGGGCTCCATCATAGGCACCCGCTTGAGGGAGTCCTCACCCACGTCGAACACCAGCGAGTCCCAGTTGGCAGCCACGAGCGCGTCGGGATACTTCTTGACGCATCGTCCCCGGAAGTAGGCGCGGGTTTCGGGAGGTGGTTCCACGGTGGCCCGCCGCAATTCGGCCTCGTCGAAGATCCTCCGGAGCAGGCCCCGCTCCTCGAGCCGGTATGCCAAGCCCTTGCGGGGATCGGTGTCGTGGTACTGGAGCGCGGCCATGGCCAGCTTGGGATCGTGCCACTCCAGCTCGTCGCGCCGGCGGAAGGCGCTCAGCATTCGTAACTTGGCGGTCCAGTCGATCCGGTCCGAAGTGAGCATCGGGTCCCGTTCGAGATCGTTGAGGATGGAACTCCACTCGGTGATGACGTCCGCCCACACCGGTTCCGGATGGTTGGAGGCGGCATACTTCGACAGCCACTCGAGGTAGCGGAACTGGAGCTCGAGAGCGGTGGCGGACGAGCCGTCGGCCATTGGCAGGGGCAGGCTGAGGGAGAGGTCGTGGCTCGATTGCCAGGTAGCCGATACCGGGTCGGCCAGGGCCAGATCGTCGGGCAGGGCACGGTCCTCGATGGCGGCCAGGAGCAGGGCGGTGGTCCCCAGCTTCACGAACGTCTGGACCTCCGACATGTTGGCGTCGCCGATGATGACGTGGAACCGCCGGTACCGGGCCGGATCGCCGTGGGGCTCGTCCCTGGTGTTGATGATGGGTCTCTTGAGCGTGGTCTCCAGGCCGACCTCCTCCTCGAAGAAGTCGGCTCGCTGGCTGATCTGGTAACGCACCGGTGGGCGGCCGTTCTCGGAACCGAGCTTTCCCGAACCGGTGAAGATCTGGCGGGTCACCAGCCACGTGGTGGCGTAGCGGATCAGGTCGGAGAAGGGCAACTCCCTATCCACCAGGTAGTTCTCGTGATGGCCGTAGGAGTTGCTCTTACCGTCGCTGTTGTTCTTGTGGACGTACATGTACTCGCCGGGCCGGAGGATCTGGTAGGCCTGGTCCACGGCGGTGGCCACCACCCGCTCCCCCGCCTTGTCGTACAGGGCGGCCTGCCACGGGTCGACGCACTCGGGGCTGGAGTACTCGGGATGGGCGTGATCGACGTAGAAGCGGGCGCCGTTGGTCAGAACCACGTTGACCAGACCGGAATCGGGCTCCGCCAGGCCGTGATCCTCGTGACCCCCGCCCCGAGCGTCCCGGCCCGGGGTCTCCTCGTCGAAGGACCACCGCACCCGGACGCGGCCCCCCTGGTAGGAGTTGACCACCAGCGAGGAGGCGAGGGTAGGGTTGAAGTCCGGTTGGTTGCGAACCGTGATCCCGTATTCGGTCTCGGTCCCGATGACTTTGGGGGCTGCCATGCTTACAGGTACTGACCTGCGCCGACCGCCTCGATGGTCCTCGACTCGTCCTCCCCCTCGATGAGGGTGCGGACGTAGACGATCCGCTCCCCCTTCTTCCCGGAGATCTTGGCCCAGTCGTCCGGGTTGGTGGTGTTCGGGAGGTCCTCGTGCTCACGGAACTCCTGCTTGATGCCGACCAGCAGGTCCTCGGTGCTGATCCCGCCGGAGTCACCGGCTATCCGCCGCTTGATGGCCGCCTTCTTGGCCCGGCGGACGATGTTCTCGATCATGGCGCCCGAGGCGAAGTCACGGAAGTAGAGGATTTCCCGGTCACCGTTCTGGTAGGTGACCTCCAGGAAGCGGTTCTCATCGCTCTCGGCGTACATCCTGTGCACCACCTGGTCGACCATGCTGTCCACCAGGCAGACCGGATCACCGCCCGCCTCCTCGAGGGCGCCGGCGTCGAACGGGAGGTCGGTACCGAGGTAGATCTTGAAGATCTGGCGGGCCGCCGACGTGTTGGGACGGGCGATCTTGATCTTCACATCCAGCCTTCCGGGGCGGAGAATGGCCGGATCGATGAGGTCTTCCCGGTTGGAGGCGCCGATCACGATCACGTTCTTGATCATCTCCACGCCATCGAGTTCCGAGAGAAGCTGCGGGACGATGGTGGACTCGACGTCGGATGAGATACCCGTGCCGCGGGTCCGGAAGAGGGAGTCCATCTCATCGAAGAAGACGATCACCGGGACGCCTTCGTCAGACTTCTCCCTGGCACGCTGGAAGATCAGCCGGATCTGCCGCTCGGTCTCGCCCACGTATTTGTTGAGAAGCTCCGGGCCCTTGATGTTGAGGAAGTAGGACCGGGCGTCGTCGTGGCCCGTGCGCCTGGCCACCGCGTCGGCCAGGCTGTTGGCCACCGCCTTGGCGATGAGGGTCTTGCCGCATCCGGGTGGCCCGTAGAGGAGGACCCCCTTGGGCGCCACCAGACCGTATTCCTCGAACAGGTCCCGGTGAACATACGGAAGCTCCACGGCGTCCTTGATCGCTTCGATCTGCTCGTGGAGTCCGCCCACCTGGGCGTAGGTGACGTCGGGGACTTCCTCGAGCACCAGTTCCTCCACCTCGGGCCGGATCAGCCTCTCGTAGGCGAGGCCGTGCCGGGGGTCGATGCGAACGTGGTCCCCGATCCTCAGGAAGACCCGCTGCAGCGGCCCTGCCAACTCCACTACCCGCTCCTCGTCGGCGTGGGCCATCACCAGCAGCCGGTCGTCGGAGAGGATCTCCTTGATGGTGACGACCTGACCCTGGCGGTCGAAGTCCCTCACCTCCACGATGTTCATCGAATCGTTCACCAGCACCTGCTGGCCCCGCTGGAGTTCCTTGATCTCGATGGAGGGCTGGGCGTTCACGCGCATCTGGCGCCCCCCGCTGATCACGTCGACGGTGCTGTCGCTGTTGACACCCAGGACCGTGGCGAACGGATTGGGGGCGGTGGTGAGCTTGTCCACCTCGGCCCGGAGCATGGCGAGCTGTTCCCGGGCCTCCTCCAGTACTGCGGACAGCTTCTCGTTGCGCTGGCCGGCCAGGGCGAGCTGGGCCTTGGCTTCGGCCAGACGGCTCTCCAGGAGCCGGACCCGGCGCGGGCCGTCCTGGAGGCGACGGCGCAGAACGGAGACCTCTTCCTCCAGCGCGTGCACGGTGCCTCGGAGCGCGTTGATCCGGTGCTCGTATTCGTACGGCATCTGTCGATCAGTCATTCGCCCGCCTGAACATTGCGGGCAGTATACGAGTGGAAGTCCTCTTCATCCGAGTGGAAGTCCTCTTCTCGAACAATCGCATACCCCCTCACGGCGCGGTGACGCATCGGGCTGTGGTCACGAATCCGGTGTGGCCGACCATCCCGTGATCCGGGCGGACCGAGCGGCCCGCGACGTGCCACGTCCGGAGCAGGATCTCGAAGGTCTCGACATCGACGAACCGCCCGCTGGATTCCAGAGTGCTGTGGAACCTGTCGAGCTGTGGAACGGTGGGGACGTAGCCGGCCACCAGACCGCCGGGTCGTAGGGTCTCGGCCGTGGCCGGGATGACCTGCCAGGGCTCCGCCAGGTCCAGGACGAGGCGATCGTGCTCGACCTCGGCCGCGATCTCACGGACATCACCCACCCGAAGGTCAAGGTGGTCGGGAATCGATCCGAAATAGCGTTCGATGTTGGCCCGCCCGCGGGCGGCGTGATCCTCGCGGAGCTCGCACGAGATCACCCGGCCGGTCGGGCCCACCGCCCGGACCAGGGCCAGAGTGGCGGCGCCGGAGCCCGTGCCGGCTTCCACCACGGTGGCGCCGGGGCGGATGTCGGCATACACGAGGATCGGTCCGAGATCCTTCGGGTACACCACCTGCGGCCCGCGCCGCATCTTGAGTACGTAATCGGCCAGGCGGGGCCGGACACCTATCAAGGGCGCGCCGTTGGAGGATGTGAACCTGGTCCCCTCAGGCCGGCCGATGATGTCGGCGTGGGCAAGGCTTCCCCGGTGGTACTGGAACATGCCGGTGGAGCGAAGTCGCAAGAGGTACTTGCGTCCCTTGTCGTCGAGCAGGAGAGCCGGCTCGCCCTCCCCGAACGGGATTCCCGCCGCCACGACGGTCAAAACCCGAGCGAGGCCAGGCTGGCTACCAAGGTCAGCACCATGCCGGCCACGGTGACCCAGACCACCACCTTCACCCATGTGGGCGTCCGCCTCATATGCTCCTCTCCTGGTGCTCCGGCGAGGCGTATTTTCGAGTCGTCGTCTCCGCACTCCGAACACCTCTCCGCCAATCTAGTGTCATGAGCCCGCCCGAAGAACGCGAAAACCGACGCCCCAGCAAACGGTTGCTCCGCCCCGGGCCCTCCCCCGCCACCACCTGTCCTTGGCGTGGGGCGTGTTGGGCCATGCCCGGATTGGAGCCGGGTGTCGGCGGGGCGCTCCCATAAGCCGGTATGTTCCCTGCGGGCCGGGTCGCTCCGATCGGTAACGCTTGCGTCCGGTGTAGGTGCTTGGCGGTCGGCAACGTATCGCGGACGTGTGACACTTTCAACCGCTTCGTCGCGGCCGGTGAGCCGGGTGTACCTCCTAGCGGCCACGAGGGCATGGCTAGCCTGGGCGGTGATGATCCGGTTCCTGTCCGCTCGTCGCGGCGCTCGTTACGTTTTCCAGGGCCTTCGAGAAGGCAAGTGGCCGCTCATCCTGGTAGGTCTCACTGTGCTGGTCACCCAGTTCAACAGGCGTTGGAGGCCCTACCGCTCGCAGGTGGCGACGGTTCGGGTGAAACCTGGTCAGACCGTCGGTCTCAGGGTCTCCCGGCCCGGCGAGGCGCCGGCGACCTTCCGGGTAGACAGTTAGCTGGGCAACTACAGCCGGTGGATCTCGATCCGGGCGCCACGGCGCCGGGCGCGCCTCCGTCCGGCCAGGAAGACGATGGCGAGCGCGCCGGCCCAGGCCAGCGCGTTTCTCATGGCGGCCGAGCGGACGAAGTCGCCGGTGTCGTTGACGGCTTCCTCGATCTGGTGAGCCTTGGCTTCGATATCGTCACGGGTGATCACAGGGCTCCCCTGGGTCGGTTGGCCAGCCACATCACGAAGAGAGCCAGCAGGCCGGCCAGCGCCGCGCCGATGAAGTAGCCCAGAACACTCCACAGCGCGCTGTCAGGAAGCAGGTCCAGGACCAGTCTCAGCCCTGCGATCGAGAGCATCAGCCAACCCGCCGCGAACAGCAGCCCCGCCAGCAGGCTGAACCCCGCGAAACGCGCCACCCGGCGCAAGGGCGCCACCGTCTCCTGGGCGAGGTACGCCTTCGACATCTCGAGCAGTTCGGATATCAGCTGGGGGATTTCGGCTTGCTTCATGGCGTGGTAATCCGGCAGGGGCGCTCAAGCCTAGTGGTCGGTGGGTATTCCTCAAGGAGATCCGGAATCTCGCCTGAGAGCCCCAGGGCCGTCCGCAACCCGGAGAGGCGGGCTTCATCCCAGCAAGGGCTTGTAGGCCTCCAGGAACTGCTGGTATGTGGCGACTCCCGATCTCTGCCGCTCGATCTCGTCATCGGTCAGCCGCCTCACCGGCTTGGCCGGGATACCCATGGCGAGGGTCCAGGGCGGGATGACCCGTCCCTCCGGCAGCACCGCCCCGGACGCGAGCCAGGCGCCCTCACCCAGCTCGGAGCCGGTGAGTGCCATAGAGCCGATCCCGACCAGGCAATGGTCTCCGACCCTCACGCTGTGCAGCACCGCGGCGTGTCCCACCGTGGTGTCCCTGCCGACCACACACGGGAAGCCGGGGTCGCAATGCACCACCACATTGTCCTGGAGGTTTGATCCCTCCCCCACCACCACCCGGTCCAGTTCGGCGCGGATAACCACCCCGAACATGACCACGGCGCGGGCTTCGATCACGGCGTTGCCGTAGATGTGAACGCCCGGCGCCACGAAGGAGTCGGGATGGATGGAGGGGGATCCCAGGACCACCGGTCCCTCGGGCTCCCCGTGGGTTTGATCGACCCGGGACACGACCGAAGGATACCTCCAGACCGGTGTCGGAGAGAGGACTCGAACCTCCACGCCCTTGCGGGCACTAGGCCCTCAACCTAGCGCGTCTACCAGTTCCGCCACTCCGACCCGAGCGGGGGCACGAGTATACCCACCGCGGGTCCTTTGATCAGTCGAGGCCCAGGCGGGCGATCCGGTCAAGTACCCCGGCCCGTTCCGCACCGATGGTGGTGCTGTCGCCATGGCCGGTGTGGACGACCGTCTCGTCCGGGAGGACCAGCAGCATGTCGCGGATGCTCCGGAGGATGGTGGGCCGGTCACTGAAGCTCCGCCCGGTAGCGCCCGGGCCCCCTTTGAACAGGGTGTCACCCGAGAACATCAGCCCGCTCCTGTTGTCCAGGAAGCAGCACGAGCCCGGTGAGTGTCCGGGGGTGTGGATCACATCCAACTCGTGTCCGGCCACCCGCAGCGTGGCGCCGTGCGCCAGGTCACGGTCCGGGACCTCTTCGGCGTACACCATATCCCAAAGCATCCGGTCGTCGGGGTGGAGCAGGATGGGAGCGTCCACGCGATCGCGCAGGGCGACCGCCGAGTTGATGTGGTCGTTGTGGCCGTGAGTTGCCACGATGGAGGACACCCGCCGTCCCGCCACCGCCTCCACGATCGGGGCGTGGTCATGGCCGGCGTCGATCACCAGCACCTCCCGATCGTCCCCGATCAGCCAGATGTTGTTGGTGACCTCCCACTCCCCGCCGTCGAGGCGGAACAGCCCGTCGGTCGTTACCAGTTCGATCGGCATGGTCGAGCCCTAAGAGGGTGCTGAAAAAGACGAGGATGGGTTGGCCCGCGACGGTCTCGACGTGGGCCGTTGTTGCCTATTGTGGGGCCAGCTGGACATTTTTCAGTACCCTCTCAGAACACCACGACCGAGCGAAGAACCTCGCCGCGCTCCATCTTGTGGAAGGCCTCCTCGACGTCTCCCACGCCGATCGTCTCGGAGACGAACCGGTCCAGGTCGAGACGGCCCTGGAGGTACAGGTCGATCAGCATGGGGAAGTCCTTGGAGGGAAGGCAGTCCCCGTACCAACTCGACTTCAGGGCGCCTCCGCGGCCGAACACCTCGATGAACGGCAACTCGAGGGTCATGTCAGGGGCGGGCACCCCCACGAGCACCACGGTGCCGGCTAGATCACGGGCCTTGAAGGCCTGCTGGTAGACGTGTGGTAGGCCGATCGCCTCGATGGCGACGTCGACCCCGTTGCCTCCGGTCAGAGCCTTGATGGCATGGACCGGGTCCTCGTCGTTGGAGTTGATGGTGTGGGTGGCCCCGAACTCTGTCGCCCATTCGAGCTTCCGGTCGTCGATGTCCACCCCGATGATGGTGGTGGCTCCGGCCAGCTTGGCCCCGGCGATGGCGCCGTCGCCCACGCCTCCGCAGCCGAACACCGCCACGCTGTCGCCCGCGCCCACGCCGCCGGTGTTGATCGCGGCGCCGATGCCGGCCATGACCCCGCAACCGAGCAGGCCGGCCGCCACCGGCGAGGCGGCGGGATCCACCTTGGTGCATTGGCCGGCCGCCACGAGGGTGGCATCCGCGAACGCGCCGATGCCGAGGGCAGCCGACAACTCCGTGCCGTCGGCGAGGCTCATCTTCTGGGAAGCATTGTGGGTGCTGAAACAAATGTTGGGCCGACCCCTCAGGCACGACCGGCACTGGCCGCATACCGCCCGCCAGTTCAGGATGACGAAGTCACCGGGCTCCACCTCGGTCACCCCGGCACCCACTTCCTCGACCACCCCGGCCGCCTCGTGGCCGAGGAAGAAGGGGAAGTCGTTGTTGATGCCTCCTTCGCGGTAGTGGAGGTCCGTGTGGCAGACCCCGCAAGCCTGGATGCGGACCACGGCCTCACCGGGACCGGGATCCGGTATGACGATCTCCTCGAGGGTCACCGGCTCGCCGACTGCCTTCGATACCACACCCTGCACGGTCCGTGGCATTTTCTTCTCCTCTGCTGACGTTATCGGGAAGACTAGTTGGATGAGTGTGTCCGGGACCGGTCCGGACCTCTACGCCCCAGATGGTGTCCAGAGTTCGGTTCCGGGATGGAACTGGCTCCACGCGAACCAGAAGGACTCGTGGGCGGGTATCTCGACTCCGTCCGGTCCCAGGGCCCGCAGGCCGCCCCCGTCCTTGGTCACAACGATCCCGGAGTGCTCCACCGACCCTCCGCGGTCCAGCGTCGCATGGGCATCAACGACGGAAAACGCCACCACGATCGGCTCCGTTCCTACCTCGGAAAGCACACCCAGTACCTTCTCGTGGACCGGCAGGCGGTCGTCCCAGTCCCCTATCGGGAAGATGGGACCGTGGTCGTCCCGACCCCGCAGGGGATCGTCCGGGTAGGACCGGCCTATCCCACCGTCCTCCGCCACGATGAGAGTGTGCGGATTGGCCGCCTTCCACTCGCCCCACCGCGAGGTCACCATCGTGGTCTGGGGCAACCGGACGCCCGCCTCCCGGAGAGGACCGCTCACGGCCTGGCCGGTGAAGGTGTCGAACATGGAACGCGTGTGGTACTCGTACATCATCTTGTTGGAACGTGTAAGGAGCCCGGACGTGCGGAGCTCGAACGTCCCGGCGTCGCCGAGCCGGTCGCGGACCGAGTCGGGCACCACGTCCGTGAAGTAGGCCTGGGCGGAGCCGCACAGGGTGCAGTACGGAATACCCAATCGCCTTCCCCCGATGGTGATGTTGACCATCTCGTGAACTTCCATGATGTTCTTGGGGAACGCCACCGCCTCCCCGTTGACGGTCACCGCGAACACGTATGCCTCGTCGGGGTAGTAGTCGCCCTCGGAGGCGGGTACCAGTAGGGGATCGTTGAGCGCCGGGATGCAGCCCCTGGGGCACGGCAGGTGCGTCGTGTTGAGTGGGCGATCGTCGATCAGCACCCCGCCCCACGTGACGTGACGCCAATCGATGAGTGAGTCCTCGTCGGCGAAGAAGGGCGCCCATCCCAACTCGACCAAGGTGTACAACCCGCCCTTCCACGCGCCGAACCCTGGTGGCGCCGGGGTGTCCCATGCCATCAACTGGTTGGTGGCGTCGCGCCACGGGTTCGGGCCGAGGTCCACGCCCGTCAGTTGGGTGAACGCGTACTGGAGGCCCGAAGCCTCGGGATGGATGAAGCGCATGAGATCCGCGATGACCCAGGCGACGCGCAGATCACCGGACCGGCCGAGGCGGACGATGGCATCGGTGTCCAGCCCGGTGGTCAACGAGTCGAGTACCGCTTGGAGATCGGCTTCTACGTCCACCGCCACGGCGTCCTCTGCTGTAGTGGCCGCCGGTTCATCCGTTGATTCGGCCGGCAGCGCCGTGGTTGCGGCGGAGACCTGCTCGGGCGCCGCCTCCGGAGCCTCGCCGGTCGGTTGGTCACGGCCGGACGCGGTCGTGGATGCCGTCAGGCCGGTCGTGCTGGTGGCCTCGACAGGCTCGGCGACCTCGACCGTTTCGGCCTGCCGGCTCGGCGGTCCCGCGGATCGGATGGCGACCAGCAGGGCGAGCCCCGCCAGTAACACCAGACCGATCAGAAGCGCCCGGCGGCGTCCGGGATTCATGCCGCGGTCTCGCCCGGAGGTCCGGTCATCAACTCGTGCGCCGGCCCGCTTCCGATCGCAGGCCGAGGATCATGAGTTCAGCGGCCGAGAAGGATCGCCAGGCTGACGGTCGTGGCCGCGAACAGGACCGCCACGAAGACGGTCATGCGATCCAGGTTCCGCTCGGCGAGCGTCGATCCGCCCATCCCGCCTGCCTGCATCCCGCCGCCGAACATGTCGCCAAGCCCACCCTTGCCGGCATGAAGCAGGATCAGGAAGACCAGGGCAACCGCCACGATGAGATGAAGGACGGTGATGATGGCGATCGCAACAGTCATTACTTAGTTCCTAGTTGTTAGTTTCTAGTTTCGAGTTGGTGGTGGGCGTCAAGCGAAGCGCCCGCTTGAGCCCGCTGAGCATCCTACCAACCTCGTCGGCACAAACCAGAACATCCTGAACGTGCTCGTTGTCGGCCATGCCCAGCCGGCTAGCCAAGATCAGAAACGTCTCTGTCTCTGCCAGCGAGCCGCTCGCGATTCCCAGAAACTGGAGGAACTCCCTGGCGGAGAGCCGATAGACCATCTCGGCCAACTCGAGGGATTTCTGCCAGACCTCCAAATCCTGATAGCCGCCCGTGATGGTTACTATAGCCATCAGTATGTTCTAAGCTATATTGACTAGCAACTAGCAACTAGCAACTAGCAACTAGCAACTAGCCGGCCTGTGCGGCAACTGCGGCAGCAGCGGCCTCCGCTACTCCCGGATCGCCTAGGTACCGGTCTCCGGCATACTCCAGGTCGTCGTCCAGTTCCACGACCAGGGGGATCCCGGTGGGGATGTTCAGGCGGGTGATCTCCTCTTCGCCGATCCCTTTCAAGTACTTGAGCAGGGCGCGGATGCTGTTGCCGTGGGCCACGACCAGGACGCGGCGTCCCGCGGACAGGTCGGGCAGGATCCCCGCCTCCCAGTAGGGAACCGCGCGGGCGACCACATCGGCCAGGCATTCGGAGACAGGGAGTTCCCCGGTGGCCACGTCCCGGTACCTCCTGTCGAAGCGGGGATGGCGCGGATCGTCCCTCTCCAGGGCCGGGGGCGGCACCCCATAGCTCCGCCTCCATTGGAAGACCTGATCCGCGCCATGCAGGGCGGCGGTCTCCTTCTTGTTCAGACCCTGCAAGCCGCCGTAGTGACGCTCGTTGAGCCGCCAACTCCGCCTGACGGGCAACCAGTGCAGGTCCATACGGTCGAGGGCGATGTTGGCGGTGTTGATGGCCCGTCGCAGCAGCGAGGTGTGGACGATGTCGAAGGACAGGCCTTCCTCCGCCATCAGCACGCCGGCGGACACCGCTTCCTCCTCCCCGCCAACGGTGAGCGGTACGTCGGTCCAGCCCGAGAAGCGATTCTCGAGATTCCAGGTGCTCTCACCATGTCGAACCAGGACCAGCTCATTCGGTCGGCTCATGCGCGTCCGCTCCCTACTAAGAGGGTGCTGAAGAAGCCCTCACAAGGGGTTCGGGCGCTGTCTCATACCTCAGAACAGGTGACTTGCTGCCGGCGAACCCCGCGAGATTCATCTTCAGTACCCTCTCAAGTCCAGTACCTCACGCAGGCCGCCAGCGTCCCCGGGTCGAGAGATGCCCCCCCGATCAGGCCGCCGTCTATGTCCCGCTTGGCCATGAGCGCGGCCACGTTACCCGGGTTGATCGACCCGCCGTAGATGATCCGCACCTGATCGGCTGCATCCCCGTGCCGTGATCGAATGCGGCTCCTTATGTGCGAGATCATCTCTTGGGCAACGGATGGCCGGGCGTGCCGGCCGGTGCCGATGGCCCATACCGGTTCGTACGCAACCACCAGCCGCGCTACCTGATCGGACGGTATCCTGGCGAGGGCGCCCGAGACCTGCCGGCCTACCGTCTCCTCGGCGCAACCGGCTTCACGTTCGTCCAGGGTCTCCCCTACCGCAACGATCGGCACGACTCCCTCCGACAGCGCCACCCGAGCCTTCCTGTTGACCATACGGTCGTCCTCGCCGAAGTCCCGGCGGCGCTCCGAATGGCCCACTATGACGTAGCTGACGGCCAGCTTGGCCAGCATGCGGACCGATACCTCGCCGGTGTGGGCGCCTTCCTTTGCCCAATGCACGTTCTGCGCCACGATGCGGATCGGTAGGTCGTCCATCTGGACCACCGTCTGGACCGAGCGGAGCGAGGTGAAGGAAGGCGCAACCCCGACGTCGACCCGGTCGTAGTCGGCCGGACCGAGCTGGTAGCTCAGAGCCTGTACCCACTGCATCGCCTCGAAGTAGGTCCCGTGCATCTTCCAGTTGGCCACCATCAGGGGCTTGCGCGCTACCGGGCCCATCGTTCCAGGCCCTTCACCCCCGGCAGGGTCTTGCCTTCCAGCAACTCGAGCCCGGCCCCGCCGCCTGTCGATAGGTGATCGAGGCCGGCCTGAAACCCGAGCATTCGCAGTGCGGCCACGGAATCGCCGCCGCCGGCTACCCGGAAGGCACTGGATCGGGCCATCGCGTCCGCCACCGTCGCAGTCCCCGACCGGAACGCCTCCCACTCGAACACCCCCATGGGGCCGTTCCAGAAAACCGATCCCGACCCGCCGATGACCTCGGCGAACTGTTCGGCGGTGGCGGGGCCGATGTCAAGACCCCAGGTGCCCTCCTCGATGGAACTCATACCCACCGCGGTGGCGCCGGCCTCCTCAGCGAACCGATCGGCGGTGACTATGTCCGAGGGAAGGACCAGCCTGTCTGCCTCCGGGGTGCTCAGGAGCTCGTTCAGGGAGTCGAAATAGTCCGGCTCGACCAGCGAGTTGCCGACCTCGTAGCCCTCGACGGCCAGGAAGCTGAAGCACATGCCGCCACCGACGAGCATGGCGTCCACCTTGGGTAGCAGCGCCCGGATCAGCGGAAGCTTGTCCGAGATCTTGGCGCCCCCCAGCACCACCGTGAACGGTTGGGGCGGGTTGTCCATGAGGGTGCTGAACACGGCAAGCTCGCGTTCTAGCAGCGGCCCTGCCGCCGATCTGAGCAGGGAGGACACCCCGGTGGTGGAGGCATGGGCCCGGTGGGCCGAACCGAACGCGTCCAGCACGAAGACGTCGGCCCACTCGGCCAACTCCGACGCGTAATCGGGGTCATTGGTGGTCTCGCCGGGATGGAAACGGGTATTCTCGAGCAGCACCACGTCGCCCGGACGGGCCTCTCCGATCAGGCGGCGGGCGTCCTCGCCGACCGAGTCGGAGGCGTGGACAACCGGGAATCCACCCAGCTCGGACAGTGCCACGGCCACGGGGGCCATCCGCATCCCGTCCACCACGCGGCCCCGGGGCCGTCCCAGATGGCTGCATAGGATGACCACCGCGCCGGCGTCTCTTAGCCGGCCTATGGCGGGGAGCGCCGCCCGGAGACGAAAGTCATCAGCCACCCGCCCGTCTCGCAGGGGAACGTTCAGGTCGGACCGGAGCAGCACACGGCGCTCGGACACCGGAAGATCCGCGACGGTCAAGAAACTCTCCACCAGTACCCGTTTCTACTGCTCTACATCCCGATGCCGGATGGTGGCGTGATAACCCTGGTCCCCCAGCCACTCCCCCAGCTCCTCGGCGATGGCCACGGAGCGGTGCCGCCCTCCCGTGCAGCCGATCCCGATGCTCACGTAGGACTTGCCCTCCTCCTGGTAACGGGGGATCAGGAACGAGAGGAGGTCGCGGATCCGCTCCAGGAAGCCACGAGCGTCGTCCGTGCCGAGCACGAAGGAACGAACCGCCTCATCCCGGCCGGTAAGGAGGCGAAGCCCGGGCGTCCAATGAGGATTCGGGAGGAAACGCACGTCGAACATCAGGTCATTGTCGCGGGGCGTACCGTTCTTGAAGCCGAACGAGGTGACCGCCAGGCGCATGGCGTGCTCATCCACCAGCGCCGAGAGGTGGCTCCCGAACCACTCGCGAAGCTGATGGACGTTCGTCTCGCTGGTGTTGATGTACATGTCGGCCCGGAGCCGGAGGTCGACCATCATCTCGCGCTCGGCGGCGATCGCGTCGGCCAGGGTCGCCAGTCCGAGGGGGTGGGGCCGGCGGTGCTCCTCGTAGCGGCGTATCAGGACGTCGTCGTCGGCGTCCAGAAAGACCAGCGTCATGCCGATACCGGCCTGCTCCAACTCCTGGATGTGGGTCTCGAGTTCCGTGAGAGGGAAGCCGCCGCGGCTGTCCAGGACCACCGCCAGGTGCCGCCCGCTCGCGCGCAGGTCGTTCAGTTCGAGAACCTGGCGGAGAAGGAACGGGGGCAGGTTGTCGATCACGTAGAAGCCCAGGTCTTCGAGGACTTTGGCGCCGGTGGAGCGGCCGGCGCCGGAGAGCCCGGTCAGCACGAGCAACCGGGAACCGGGGCCCGTCGTGGAAGATACCGGGGCGTCGGGCTCAACCATGGAGGGTAGCGTAGAGGTTCTCGGCGACACGCAGCGGCACCACCTCGGCCAGCTGGCTCACGCTGGCCTCCCGCATCTTCTTCACCGAGCCGAACGTCCTGACGAGTGCCTTCTTGCGAGCGGGTCCGACCCCGTCCACGTCGTCGAGTATGGAGTCGATCATCCGCTTCCCGCGGAGCTGGCGGTGGTACATGAGAGCGAACCGATGGGCCTCGTCACGGACCCGTTGGAGCAGGTGGAGCGCGGGCTGGTCCCTCGGGATGACGATCGGATCGACCTGACCCGGGACGTAGACCTCCTCCATGCGCTTCGCCAGTCCTGCCACCGGTATGTCGAGATCGAGCCGGGCGAGGACTTCGACCGCCCTGGCGATCTGCCCGGGCCCCCCGTCGATCAGGACCAGGGAGGGCGGGTAGGCGAACTTGCCCCGTTCCGATACGGGTTTTTCGAGGTCTGCAAGATAGGCGGTGAAGCGCCGGCGGACGACCTCCTCCATGGAGGAGAAGTCATCCTGCCCGGTCACGGTCCGGATCCGGAACCTCCGGTAGTCGGACCGCCGGGGAAGTCCGTCCTCCAGAACCACCATCGACGCCACGGTATGGCGCCCCTGGATCGTCGAGATGTCGTAGGCCTCGATGCGGAGTGGCGGCTCCGGAAGCACCAACGCGGTCTGGAGGCTGCGCAGGTCGCGGGCCCGGGCGTTGTGGTCCGACTGGCGTCTCAGCCTATGCCGCAGGAGAGCCTCGGCAGCGTTGGTCTTGGCGGTCTCCAGCAGGCGGCGCTTGGCGCCCCGCTTGGGAGACCGGAGTGTCACCCGAGTGCCGCGCCGCTGTGACAGGAGATCCGACCACGGCTCATCGTCCGGTGGCAGGGCCTCCACCAGGATGAGACGGGGCGGTGGCGAGGACTCGTCGTAGAGATCCCGGAGGACGGTGGCGGTGACCTGGGAGGGCGTCACGTCCTCGACCTTGTCGATGATCGAGCCCAGCCGTCCCACTATGCGGCCGTTGCGCACCTTGAGCACCTGAACCGAGGTCTCGAGGTCGGTCTCGTCCATGGCGATCAGGTCGAAGTCCTCGCGCCGGTCGGTGACCACCTCCTGGCGGGCCACGGCGCGCCTCACATCCTGAGCCTGGTCGCGCAGGCGGGCGGCGCTCTCGAACTCGAGTCTGTCCGACGCTTCGCGCATCCGGGCTTCTATGCGTTCGATCAGGTCGTCGGCGCTGCCCGATAGGACCTGCTCCAGGCCGTTCACGTACCCGGTGTACGTATCCGGGTCGACATAGCCCACGCAGGGCGCCGAGCAGCGATCGATCTCGTACTCGATGCATGGCCTGCCCTTGAGCTCGTGGCGCCGGAACACCGTATCGGAGCAGGTGCGGATCGGAAGCGACTTGAGCAGCAGGTCCAGGGTGTTGCGGATGGCATAGGCATGGGCGAAGGGCCCGAAGTACTGGACACCCTTGCGCTTGGCGCCCCGTACAACCCGGGCGCGAGGCCACAGGTCGGACCGGGTTATGGCCAGGTAGGGGTAGCTCTTGTCGTCTCGCAGCCGGATGTTGAAGCGGGGGCGGTGCTCCTTGATCAGTGAGAACTCCAGGAACAGGGCAGCCACCTCACTGTCGACCATGATCCATTCCACGCCGTCGGACGCCTCGATCATGGCCTGGGTCCGGGGAGGCAGATCTCCGGTGAAGTAGGTGGAGACCCGCTTGCGGAGAGAGTTGGCCTTGCCCACGTAGTTGACCCGGCCATGCCGATCACGGAACAGGTAGGCGCCGGGCGCGTCAGGAATCTCGGCCGGCAGGGGACGGTTCACGGGCCAGTCTCCATCGGCGTCGAACAACCCATCAACCCAACGCGCCGAACCACCGGTCGTGGATCTGCTTGTAGATGCCGGACTCGATGAGGTCCAGAAGGGCCAGATCGATCCTCTCGCGTAGCGCGGTGTCGTCCTCGCTGACCATCAGCCCGTACTGAACCTTGTCGAACAGCGGGCCGACCGTGGTCACCGTGCCCTCGCCCCGGTGGGACACGTGGAACTGGAGAACCGGAGCATCGAATACGACCGCATCGACCTCGCCCTGCGCCAACTGATCGTAGGCGTCATCGAGATTGTGCACCACGACCGGGCCGACACCGATACCGGTCAGGTAGTCGTATCCGGCCGAGTCATGGACGGTAGCGATCCGGTGGCCCGGAAGATCGGCGGGTCCGTCGATGTTGCTCCGGAGTTCGTTCACCGCCAGCGACGAGGCGATAGCAGCGGTGAAGCTGGCGAATACCAGGGTTCCCAGGGCAATCCAGATCAGGGCGAACAACCTGCCTAGTCGGCCGCGGGCCACCTTGTCCCCGTAGCCGACCGTACTCATGGTGACGACGGACCAGTAGAACGAGTCCCAGATGCCCCGGCCGTACGGCACTGCGAAGTCCGGGTTGTGCTTCCGTTCCAGCCACCAGATCAGGTGGGCGGCGACCAGAACGGCAACCGCGAACACCACCAGCAGCCAGGGCAGGTCCGAACCCCAGATAGCCGACAGGAATACCCCGATGCGGTCCCAAACCGCTTGGGATCCGCTGGTGGGGGTCATGATCGTGAGGCCGGTGTCGAGCAGGGGTAGCGAGAAGTCGATCGCCTCCTCGCGCGGGCCGGTAATCACCACGCCGCCCAATCCCACGTCGGCCACTCCGCGGCTGATGTCGTCCATCTGCTTTGCCGCGGTGTCGACCGCGTAGATCTCGACCGTCATGCCGAGGCGCGCGGCGATGAGTTCCACCAAGTCTACCTCGAAGCCGCTGTACGTACCCTGGTTGTAGATGACGAAGGGCGGAAGGGTACGGGCCGCTACATGGAGCATGCCGCCTGCTGCAGTGTCATCCACGGCGCTGCCATCCAAGGCGATGGCCTCCGGATCGGCGGCTTCGATCCACGCGGACACCACGTCCGAGTTCTGTTCCACCCATTGCTCGGCGTGGCGCCGGATGTCCTCCGGATCACCCTGGTCGCGGACCATGTGGGCGTTCTGCAGGGAGATGTCCTCGAGAGAGATCACCACCCGTTCGAGCAGCCTGCGAACGGACGGGTTGGCATCGAGGAAGCCGGAGTTGGCCACGGCACGGATGTCGTTGGGGGGCCATCCCACCTGGCACGGATCGTTGGCGCATCCCGGTATTCCCGGTATCGATGTGTGGTCGAGAAAGGCCGACTGGTCGGGAGGGAGGGACGGGAAGGGTGTCTCCAGCCACACCACGTCACGGCCGGGCACCAGCTCGCCGACGGTCCAGTTGGGAGTCCATGTGTAGTACAGGACCGGCTGCCCGGCCTCGAACCGGGCGATGGTTTCGGCTATCAACGGGGAGTAGTCACCCTGGACCTGTTCGACCGTCCCATCCAGTCCGAACGCCTCAAGATGGTGGTCGATGATGTGTGAACACGTCCAGCCGGTCTCGCAACCGATCAGGTCGGCCCGGCCGTCGGCGTCGAGGTCGAACAGCGCGGCGACTTCGGGATCGGCCAGATCTCCGAGGTTGGTGATGCGGTACGCCCCTGCCGTGGCAGCGTCGACGAAGTAGCCCTGGAGTGCCCCCGCGTCGACCTGCGTCCCGATCCGCTCCACGAGGTCCTCCTCGATGAGGCCGTCGTGGGTGGGGAACCATCCGTTCACCCAGAGATCGACCTCACCGGCGGCCACCGCGCGGTAGAAGTCCGGGTTCTCCATGGTGACCGGACCTTCCACGCGATACCCCAGGCGCATTAGGAGGAGACGGTAAACCTCGGCCTGGAACCAGCCGGTGTCCCAGGTCGCCCTGGCCATGCGCACCGTCTTCGCCTCGACGGGATCCCCATCCGGCTGGCCCGACGCGGGGACGACCGCCATCATGGCCAGCAATGCCAGAGCCGACAGCGAACAGGCGATCAGGGTGCGGCGCACGATGGTCTCCGGTAGGGACTCCGCCAAGGCTAGCGATGTCTCCATACGTCCTCATGGAACAAATACCTGGGTTTCTCCGTACTCGCGGTCTGCTTGGGCTATAGAGTGAATGGCACAGGGCTCGGCTGTGAATTGCCGTGCACCTGGCTGGCGATTGAAAGGAGGCCCGTATGGTCATGAGAATCGGGAGGAGGTTCCATGGCTGACAACAAAGGCCACGACCAGGACCTGGACCTCACCGGCATCTCCGAGGCCTACGAGGACTGGGAGAAGGACCAGGACCGCCGCCGCGAGGCTGCCATCCGGGAACGTGCACACTTCCAGGGTCTTCAGGTAGACCCCGACATCGACTTCTATCCCGAGGTGGCCGACCGGGAGCCCGGTGACAAGAACATAGTCAGGTGGGGATTTGACATACATCCCCAGGTGACGTTCTACGCCGCCGGATTCCTGGTGATTTTCATAGCGGCCACCCTGATCTTCCCGGATCAGGCGGGCGGGGTGTTCAGCGCCATCCTCACCTTCATCAACGAGAAGGTGGGCTGGCTGTACATCATCGCGTTCAACGTCTTCATCGGCGCCGCGCTCTACTTCGCGTTGGGCAGGTACGGCAAGATACGACTAGGCGGCCCGGGGGCCCTTCCGGAGTTCTCCACACCCGCCTGGTACGCCATGCTGATCTCGGCCGGTCTCGGCATCGGGTTGATGTTCTGGGGCGTGGCAGAGCCGATCTTCCACCTGACGGCGCCGCCTCCCCTGTTCGACGTGGAACCCTTGTCGACGGGCGCGGCCCGGGCATCGCTGGCGACCTCCTACCTCCACTGGGGGATCCATGGGTGGGCGCTGTACGGCCTGGTAGCCCTCGCCCTCGGGTTCTTCGCCTATAACCGAGGACTACCCCTGACCTTCCGCTCGGTCTTCTACCCGATCCTGGGTCCGAAGATCTACGGCGGATGGGGCAACGCCATCGACATCCTCACCGTGGTGGCCACCCTCTTCGGTCTGGCTACTTCGCTGGGGTTCGGCGCCTCGCAGGCCGCTGCGGGGCTGAACAAGGTCTTCGGTGTCCCGGACACCCTGTTGGTCCAGATTCTGCTGATCGCAGGTATCACGGGGCTGGCCACCATCTCGGTTGTGGCCGGCTTGGACGCCGGAGTCAAGCGGCTCAGCGCGCTCAACGTATGGCTGGCCGCGGCCTTCCTGGTCTTCGTGCTGGCGGTGGGCCCGACCCTGCTGGTCCTCTCGCTGTACGTGGAGAGCATCGGCGTCTACATCCAGATCCTTCCGGAGTTCTCGTTCTGGAACGCAGCCCTGCTTGACACGCAGTGGCAGCAGTGGTGGACCATCTTCTACTGGGGATGGTGGATCTCCTGGTCCCCCTTCGTAGGCATGTTCATCGCCCGGATCTCCAAGGGGCGCTCGGTGCGGGAAATGATCGTCGGTACGATCGTCCTTCCCTGCCTCCTGTGCTTCCTGTGGTTCGCGGTGTTCGGCGGAGCAGCCATGAACCTGCAGATGACCGGCGAACTGGACGTTGCTACGGCGGTGAACGAAAACGTGGCGACCGCCCTGTTCGTGATGCTGGAGGCCTTCCCATGGACCTTCTTCGTCTCGATAGTGGGCATCCTGCTACTGGTCTCGTTCTTCGTCACCTCGTCGGACTCGGGATCCCTGGTGGTGGACCACCTGACTTCGGGCGGAAAGCTCGACTCGCCCAAACCGCAGCGCGTGTTCTGGGCGTTGATGGAAGGCGCGGTGGCGATCGTGTTGCTGGCCGGAGGCGGCCTGTCCGCCCTACAGACGGCTGCCGTGGCTACCGGACTGCCCTTCCTCTTCGTGCTGCTGATCATGCTCTGGAGCCTGAAGAAGGCCTTCGACGAGGAACTCGACCTCTTGGAGAGCCACTACGACGAGGCCATCTTCCAAGCCCAGCACAGCGGCTTGATCGAGCGGCTGGAGAGAGGAGGTGAAGCATGATCAAGCGATCGAGCACTCTGATCGCCGCGGTCGCGGCCTTCGTGGTGGTGCTCTCGGCCTGCGCCGTGCAGGAAGAGGAGGGCCCCGTGGCGATCGCCCGGGCCGACTGGAGTTCCGGCTACATGCAGGCCGCCATCTACGCGCAGCTGATCGAGGAGCTCGGGTACGAGGTCACCGATCCGGCGGCCGCCGAGCTCAGGCCTTACTCGTTCTATCCGGCTCTTGCGGCCGGCCAGTACGATTTGTGGGCCAACGGCTGGTTCCCACTCCACAATTTCTTCCTGGAGGGAGAAAACGTCACCGGCCAAGCGGTCGATCTACCCATCGAGCCGGTGGGCTGGCAGGTCAGGGGCGGCGGCGGCGAAGGCATCATGGTCGACAAGGCCACGGCCGACCGGCTGGGCATCTCCTCGATGGACGGTGTGGCCGCAAACGCCGGCGTCTTCGACAAGAACGGCAACGGCAAGGCGGACTTCATCGGCTGCAATGTCGGATGGGGATGCCAGATCGCCTTCAACGAGCAGATCGCCAACGAGAGCTGGGGCGTCGGCGTGGAGCAGATCTCCGGCACCTACGACCAGCTGATCAGAGGCGTCATCGACGAGATACAGGCCGGCGAGTCGGCGGTGTTCTATGCCTGGACCCCCAACTGGACCAGCACCGTCCTGGTGCCGGGCCAGAATGCCGTGTGGGTGCAGTCCGACATCAACGACATCCGAGCGGTGGCCAACACCGACTTCCTGGATAGGAACCCGGACATCCGCCGCCTTCTCGAGGTGGTGGCGATCCCGTTGGAGGACATCGCGGCGCAGAACGCCAGAATGGCCGCCGGGGAGTACTCCGAGGCTGACATCGAGGCTGACGCCGAGGCTTGGATCGCCGACAACCGGGACCAGGTCGATGACTGGCTGGCAACGGCACGCGGCTGATCAGTCGAGACAGACAAGCAAGAACAGTTAGGAAGACCCGGCTCCTCACCGATTCGAGAGGAGCCGGGTCTTCGCGTAGCGGGGACGAAGTCTCGGGCCCGGCTACGCCCGGAGCCAGCGGAGCGCCATGAGATGGGGGATGTCCCCGTGCTTGGCGAGGATCGGATCCCTGGCGGCGGCCCGAGGGCCCACCCCGTGCTCCAGCACCTTCTCGAGGGACCACCCGGCCGTGGCAGCCTGGGTGAGCAGGGTTCCGATCGGTCGGTGGATGAACTCGACCGCCCGGTCTCCGGCCGGCTCCCGGGTTCGGCCCTCGCTCAGGTAGTCCCCGAACCTCCAGAACAACTCGCCGTCGGTCGGGTCGATCACCGGACCGGACCCGGGAGCCGTGTAGAGGGGGTGGTTGATGACGATCACCAGCGATCCGCCGGCGCGGGTGACCCTCGCGGTCTCGGCGAAGAAGCGCCGTGCGCTCGCGAAGTGTTCGAGCGCTAGCACCACGTAGGCACCGTCAACCGCGGCGTCGCTCACGCAGCCCAGGTCGGGCAGGCGGTGGATGAAGACGGGGTGGCCCCGGGCAGCGATGCCGGCCAGCTCGAGATTGGTGTCGACGCCGATGGCTCTGGCGTCCCGCGCCGCCAACAGATCCTGGATGCGACCGTCCCCGCATCCGAGGTCGAGGAGGATCTTGCCCCGCACCGGCCCGAGCACTTCGAGGAAGAGGGGTATTACCTCCTCCCGGTAAGCGGGATCATCTACTTCGACCAGCCACCAATCGGCCAGCTCGTCCCAATCACCGGACCCGCGCAATGGTGGACGCGTGGCCATGGCCTCAATCAGCCGCCACGCGTACCAACACTAAGGCAGCACATCCCGCAAGAACTTGCCGGTGTAGGACTCGGGCACGGCGGCCACCTGCTCGGGGGTTCCGGAGGCCACGATCCGTCCGCCCTCGTCTCCGCCTTCCGGGCCGAGGTCGATGATCCAGTCGGCGGAACGCACCACGTCCAGGTTGTGCTCGATCACCACCACCGTGTTGCCGGTGTCCACCAGGCGATGGAGTACCTCCAGGAGCTTGCGCGTGTCCTCGAAGTGGAGCCCGGTGGTGGGCTCGTCCAGGATGTAGAAGGTGTTGCCGGTGGCCCGCTTGCCCAACTCGGACGCCAGCTTCACCCGCTGGGCCTCCCCGCCCGAGAGGGTCGGGGCGGGCTGGCCGAGGCGGATGTAACCGAGGCCGACATCGCAGATGGTCTGGGCGATCCGGGCAATCGGAGGCTGCGCCTCGAAGAACGAAAGCGCCTCCTCGGCGGGCATGTTCAGGACGTCGGCGATCGACCGGCCCTTCCACAGCACCTCCAGGGTGTCCCGGTTGTAGCGCCGGCCCTCGCAGACCTCGCACAGCACGTAGACGTCCGGCAGGAAGTGCATCTCGATCCTGATGTTGCCGTCGCCCCGGCACGCCTCGCAGCGCCCGCCCTTGACGTTGAACGAGAACCGCCCCGGCATGTAGCCGCGGGCCCGGGACTCCGGTGTGGAGGAGAACAGCTTGCGGATCCGGTCGAACACCTTCGTGTACGTGGCGGCGTTGGAGCGCGGGGTGCGGCCGATGGGCGACTGGTCGATGTTGATCACCTTGTCGAGGTGCTCGACCCCTTCGATGCGGCGATGCCGCCCGGGAACGGCCCGCGACCGGTACAGCCGGCTATGGAGGCCTTTCGACAGGATTTCCTGGACCAGGGAGGACTTGCCGCTACCGGACACCCCCGTCACGGCGATCAGCTTCCCCAGGGGGAGGTCCACGTCGAGGTCGCGCAGGTTGTTCTCGGCGGCCCCGATCACCCTGAGCGACCGCCCGTCCCCGTTGCGGCGCTGTTCGGGTGTGGGGATGCGACGCCGGCCGGCCATGTAGGCGCCGGTCAGCGACTCCGGCTCGGCCACGAGGTCGGAGAGGTCCCCCTGGGCCACCACGTGCCCGCCCCGCTCCCCTGCTCCCGGGCCCAGGTCGACCACATGGTCGGCGGTCCGGATGGTCTCCTCGTCGTGCTCGACCACGATCAGGGTGTTCCCGAGGTCGCGGAGCCGCAGCAGTGTCTCGAGCAACCGCCGGTTGTCCCGCTGGTGGAGCCCGATGGAGGGTTCGTCGAGCACGTAGAGGACGCCCACCAGTCCGGAGCCGATCTGGGTTGCCAGGCGGATGCGTTGCGCCTCGCCTCCGGAGAGGCTGGCGGCGCCCCGGTAGAGGGTCAGGTACTCGAGACCCACGTCGAGGAGGAAGCTGAGGCGCTCCCGGATCTCCTTGAGTACCGGGCCGGCAATGGTCGCATCCCGTTCGCCGAGCTCGAGCCGGTCGAGGGCTTCGAGCGTGCCCCGGATCGACCGGTCGCAGACCTCGAAGATGTTCAACCCCCCCACGGTGACGGCCACCGACACCGGGTTGAGGCGAGCGCCGGAGCAGGTCGGGCAGGGCACCTTGCGCATGTACTCCTCGTACACCGACCGGGCGTGATCCGACTCGGTCTGCTCGTGGCGCCTTCGCAGTACCGGGATCACCCCTTCGTACTTGGCGCGGTAGCGCCGCCTCCGACCGAACCGGTTGGTGAAGGACACCTGGATCTTCAGGTCTCCGGTGCCGTACAGCACGGCCTGCCGGTGCTCGAGGTCAAGGTCGCAGAACGGGGTGTCGACATCGAAGCCCAGCGTCCTGGCCAAGCCCTTGAGGAGATGCTGGTAGTAGCGGTTGCTGTTGGTAGCCCATGGTGCGAGCGCGCCGTCCGCTATGGAGCGCTCGTCGTCGGGCACGACCAGGCGGGGATCCACCTCGAACCTGGTACCGATGCCTGAGCAGGCTTCGCAGGCGCCGTAGGGGCTGTTGAAGGAGAACGACCGGGGCTCCAGTTGGTCGAACGAGATACCGCAGCTGTCGCAGGAGAGATGCTGGCTGAAGGTCAGCTCGGACCCGCCGATGATGTCGATCACCGCGGTGCCGCCCGTCAGTCCCAGAGCGGTCTCCAGAGATTCGGTGAGTCGCCTGGTGCCGCCCCGCCCGGCTACCAGCCGGTCCACCACCACCTCGATCGTGTGGGTGTAGTAGCGGTCGAGACGGATGGATTCGGCCAGGTCCATTATCTCGCCGTCGACCCGGGCCCGGCTGAAACCCTGGCGGGACAGGTCCCGGAACAACTCCTCGTACTCTCCCTTCCGTCCCCGCACGATCGGCGCCAGCACCTGGAAGCGGGTGCCCTCCTCAAGCTCGGTTATCCGGTCGACGATCTGCTGCGGGGTCTGGCGCTCCACCACCTTCCCGCACCGGGGGCAGTGGGGCGTACCGATGCGGGCGTAGAGCAGGCGGAGGTAGTCGTGGATCTCGGTGACGGTGCCCACCGTGGAACGCGGGTTCCGGCTGGCGGTCTTCTGGTCGATCGAGATGGCGGGTGACAGGCCTTCGATGAAGTCCACATCGGGTTTGTCCATCTGGCCCAGGAACTGGCGGGCATAGGCCGACAGGCTCTCAACGTAGCGGCGCTGGCCCTCTGCGTAGATGGTGTCGAACGCCAGGCTGGACTTACCCGAACCGGACAGGCCCGTGAACACGATAAACCTCTCGCGGGGCAGCTCGATGGAGATGTCCTGGAGGTTGTGCTCGCGTGCTCCGCGAACGATGAGCTTGTCTCTGGTCATGAAGCCCGGACGGTTCGGCGCAGGGGAAGCGGGACACCAGGCATTCTAGTGGTTGCCCGTGACCACCCACCGGCGCCGGGTGACAGGCGATGTGTCGCTTCACCCCCCCCGTCAGACCCGTTGGCTACCTGGTTACCTCGCTCAGTTCCTTCATCTCTCGTTTGAGCTCGGCCACCTCGTCCCGGAGCCGGGCGGCGTACTCGAAGCGGAGCTCCCGGGCGGCTTCCCTCATCTCGTCCTCGAGGCTCTGGATCAGACGCCCCAGGTCCTCGCCCGCCAGCTCCACCGGCGAGCTCACCTCCATCGAGCCCAGGCTCCTGTCCCGGCGGCGCGATGACGACGGGCTTGACGACACCAGCTCGAGGATGTCGGACACCTTCTTGCGGATGGTCTGGGGATCGATGCCGTGCTCCTCGTTGTAGCGCACCTGAAGGTACCGGCGGCGGTTGGTCTCCCCGATGGCGGCCCTCATCGAATCGGTCAGATCGTCCGCGTACATGATCACGCGTCCCGAGACATTGCGGGCGGCCCTGCCGATGATCTGGATCAGGCTGGTCTCGGAGCGGAGGAAGCCTTCCTTGTCGGCATCCAGGATCGCCACCAGGGACACCTCGGGCAGGTCGAGTCCCTCCCGGAGCAGGTTGATGCCGACCAGCACGTCGTAGTCCCCCAACCGCAGGTCGCGTAGCAACTGGACCCGCTCGAGGGTGTCGATCTCGGAGTGGAGGTAGCGGGCCCGGACCCCCATCTCCAGCAGGTAGTCGGTCAGATCCTCGGACATCTTCTTGGTCAGCGTGGTGACCAGTATCCGGTTGCCCAGCACGGCCTGGTCCCGGATCTCCCCGATCAGATCGTCGATCTGGCCCTTGGCGGGCCTGACCACCACCTCGGGATCGACGAGCCCGGTGGGACGGACTATCTGCTCGACGATGTTGTCGGACTGCCTGCGCTCGAAGGGGCCGGGCGTGGCCGACATGAAGATCACCTGGCCGGTCTTCTCCAGCCACTCGTCGAAGCGCAGCGGCCGGTTGTCGAGCGCCGAAGGCAGGCGGAAACCGTGCTCCACCAGCACGTCCTTCCGGCTTCGATCCCCCTCGTACTGGCCGTGGAGCTGCGGGATGGCCACGTGGCTCTCGTCGATGATGGTCAGGAAGTCGTCCGGGAAGTAGTCCAGCAACGTGTAGGGCGCCTCCCCCGGCTCCCTGCCGTCGATATGGCGGCTGTAGTTCTCGATCCCGGAGCAGAACCCCACCTCGCGGATCATCTCCAGGTCGTAGGTGGTACGCATGCGGAGCCGCTGGGCCTCGAGCAGCTTTCCCTGCTGCTCCAGTTCCGCCAGCCTCTCCCGCAGCTCTGCCTGGATACCCACCATCGCCCGCTCCATGCGTTCATCCGAAGCGGCATAGTGCGTGGCCGGGAATACCCACAGCTCCTTCATCTCGTCGATGATCTCACCTGTCACGGGGTTGATGCGGACGATCCGGTCCACCTCATCGCCGAAGTACTCCACCCGGGCGATGGTCTCCTCGTAGGCGGGAAAGACCTCGAGGGTGTCGCCCCTGACCCGGAAACGCCCCCGTACCAGGTTCACCTCGTTGCGCTGGTACTGGATGTCCACCAGCCGGCGGATGGCCTGGTGGAGCGGGAACTCGACGCCCCGGATCAGCCGCAGGACCTGCCCGGCGTACTCGTCGGGACTGCCCAGGCCGTAGATGCACGACACGCTGGCCACGATCACCACATCGTCCCGGAACAGCAGCGACGAGGTGGCGGCGTGACGGAGCCGGTCGATCTCGTCATTGATGGTGGCGTCCTTCTCGATGTAGGTGTCGGTCTGGGGGATGTAGGCCTCCGGCTGGTAGTAGTCGTAGTAGGAGACGAAGTACTCGACCCGGTTGCCGGGGAAGAACTGGCGGAACTCCGAGGCCAACTGCGCTGCGAGGGCCTTGTTGGGAGCGATCACCAGGGCAGGGCGTTGGGCCCGCTCGATGGTCCAGGCGATGGTGGCGGACTTCCCGGAGCCGGTAATGCCCAGCAGGGTCTGGAACGCGTTGCCACGCTCCACCCCTTGGGCGAGCGCGGTAATGGCGGCAGGTTGATCACCGGCCGGGTTGAAGTCGGAAACAACTGCGAAATCCGCCACGCCGCTCGATCATAGGAGGGTGGGGTGACAACCGGCTGGAGGAGGTACTGCGAGGGATCAGCAACAGACGCCTGGTGCGGGGACGGCGCCCGGATGGTCTATCGTTCGGCGCCGGCGAGACTCGAGGGACGATGCCCGACTACGGCGACATGCACGGATGGCACAGCGAGGAGTTCGTCGAACGTCCTGACTCCGATCTCCCCGCCTACATGGGGGCCACCACGTTCGCCAAGCTGCCCCTGGTAACGGACATCGGCCAGATCGCCCACCTGGCCCCTGACGCGGTCATCGTCGGCGCGCCGCTCGATGACGGCACCACCTACCGGCCGGGGGCGAGATTCGGGCCCAGGGCCATACGGACGGGTAACAACAACTACAGCGTGTTCCACTCCCTCCAACTCGGCGTGGACCTCTTCGATGTACTGGACGTGGTCGACGCCGGTGACGCCAACATCGAACCGGTGTGGCTGGAACGTGGCTACGCGATGATCTACCGGAAGGTGCGCGACCTGGCCGCGACGGGTGCGGTGCCGATCGTCCTCGGAGGCGACCACGGCATCACCTGGCCGTCGGCCACCGCCATCGCGGAGGTGAACGATCCGGCGCGGATCGGGATGGTCCACTTCGACGCCCACGCCGACACCGGCGAGGTCTTCGGACCGATCGCGAACCACGGATCCCCGATGCGGAAGCTCCTCGAGTCGGACGCCATCGCCGGGCCTAACTTCGTCCAGGTGGGGCTCCGGGGTTACTGGCCGGACGGGGAGACCCTGGCCTGGATGGAGGAGAAGGGCTTCCGGTCGCACTTCATCACCGAGATCGAGGAGCATGGCGCCGAGGCGGTGGTAGACCGGGCGATCGACGAGGCATTGGACGGGGCGGACGCCGTGTACCTGAGCGTGGACATCGACGTTCTCGACCCCGCTTACGCCCCGGGGACGGGAACGGCCGAGCCAGGCGGGATGAGTACCCGCGAGCTGCTGCGGGCGGTCCGCCGGATAGTGGGCGCGGTCGAGTTGGCGGGCATGGACGTGGTGGAGGTCTCCCCGCCCTTCGACCATGCCGACCTGACGGCGATGGCGGCCAACCGTGTGGTGATGGAGGCCCTCTCCGCGCTGGCCGTCAAGAAACGGTCGGGCGCAGGGGTCCGGAGATCTACCGGCCGGCTCGGGGACGGGTCCTGATTCGTGCCAGGGCGTCGTCGAGCGCCCTGGCCAGATGCTCCTGCGTGCCCTCGTTGTCGATGACGTAGTCGGCCGCTTCCAGCCATTCCTCGCGGCTGGGCTGCGCGGCTACGCGAGCCGCGATCTCCCCGTCCGACATGCCCCGCTCCCGTAGCCGCTCTTTTCTGAGTTCGAGGGGCGCTTCGACTATCACCCAGATCCAGTCGCCACCGGCCAACTCGGCCAGTATCGGGACCTCCAAGGCCAACGGACGGTCTCCCACCTGGCGAGCCCAGGCGGCGACGCCCTGGCGGATGGCCGGGTGGGTGATCGCCTCGAGTTCGGCGAGCTGGTCCCGGTCGCGGAAGACGATCCTTGCCAGCGCACGCCGATCGATCGTCCCACCGGTCACGGCCGCCGGCCACCGCTCGGCCACCCGTCGGGCCACCGGATGGTCTCCCTCAAGGATCGAATGGCCCACCCGGTCGGCGTCCAGAACCGCGAAGCCCCGCTCGACCAGCAACCCCCCTGCCTGTGACTTTCCGGAACCGATGCCCCCGCCGATGACCAACCGCAGTGGCTTCATGAGCGGCCTCGCCTGGGGTTACCGGCGGCCGATCCCCCGCTCCTTCAGCTCCTGCAGGATCGCTTCCAGGGAGGCATCCACGTCAAAGGAGGGCTGCTTCTCTTCTGGGGTATCCGCTCGCTCGAACTCGGACACGGCGGGACGCCGGCGCCGAGGAGGACGGTGGCCCGACTGCCGGGCGCTGAACTCGGGTAGGGCCTGCTTGATGGAGAAGCTCACCCGGCGGCGGCCCTCGTCCATCTCGGTCAGCTTGACCTTGACCCGCTGGCCGATGGAGAGTTCCAACTCGGGGGACTCGACCCGGTGCATGGCGATCTCCGAGACGTGGACCAGACCCTCGACGCCGTCTCCGACCGCCACGAAGGCCCCGAAGGGCACCGTCTTGATCACCTCGCCCTCGAGCACGGTTCCGACCTCGTGCTGGCGGCTGAACGCCTGCCACGGATCGGCGGTGGTCTGCTTGATGGAAAGCGATATCCGTTCCCGGTTGCGGTCGATCTCGAGGACCTTGACGGTTACCTTCTGGCCGACCTTGACCACCTCCGACGGGTGGTTGACGTGCTTCCAACTCAACTCGGAGACGTGCACCAGGCCGTCCATCCCGCCTAGGTCCACGAAGGCCCCGAAATTCACCACGGACGAGACCGAACCGGTGCGGGTCTCTCCCACCGTGAGGTTGCTCAGGAACGCGCCCCTTTGCTCGGCCTGGGCCTCTTCCAGGTAGGCCCGCCGGGATAGCACCACGTTGTTGCGGTTGCGATCCAGCTCGATGACCTTGGCCTCGATGTCCTCGCCCACGAACGGGTCGAGATCACGAACCCGGCGGAGATCGACCAGGGAGGCGGGCAGGAAGCCCCGCAACCCGATGTCCACGATCAACCCGCCCTTGACCACTTCGATCACCGTACCCCGGACGGTGCCCTTGTTCTCCTTGACCGCCTCTATCTGACCCCAGACCCGTTCGTAGAGGGCTCGCTTCTTGGACAGGATCAGACGGCCGTGCTCGTCCTCCTTGTCGATGACCAGCACCTCGATCTTCTGGCCGATCGAGACGATCTGGTCGGGCGTGACGTTCTTGCGGATCGACAGTTCCTTGAGCGGAACGACGCCCTCGGACTTGTAGCCGATATCGACCAAGACCTCATCCTGGCCCATGCTGACCACGTGTCCTTCGAGGATGTCGCCCTCTTTGAACTCGAGAACGGTCTCGGCGATGGCGGCTTCGAAATCCTCGGGGCCGAGGTCGTCCGGAAGGGAGCTGACGCTACGAGCCTTGATGGCGGGCGGCCCCATGACGGGGTTGTTGTCATCCGGATTGGCGACCATCTCGGTCGGCACCACGACCGGCGGTAGGGATACCGGTGCGTGGATGGTTGGTTCCGGCGTGGGAGGGCCGGTGTCCTGAGCGTTTTCTGTCTTATCGGAGGTAGGTTCCATCTTTCCTATTTCTCTGCGGGAAGGTCCTGGACTGGGTTACGAGCCGCGACGGATCACGTCTCGCCAAAGCTGATCGTGTCGGTGTGGTTGGTTGTGGACCTCCAGGCAGGAAGAGCGTCTCCGCTATGCGTCGCCGGTGACGGAGCGCGCCGAAGAATAACACCTCCCCGGCCGGCCCGGCGGGCGCGTCCTAGGAGGTTATCCGCCCGCCGTCCGCCTCGCTACTCCTTCACGGAGGCGAGGTCCGGTCCGATTCCCACGTCGACGGTGAGCGGTACGGCGAGTTCGACCACCCCCTCCATCATCTCGCGGACGAGGCGCACGGTGGGCTCGACAGCATCCTCTCGGACCTCGAACACTAGCTCGTCATGGATCTGGAGCAGCATCCTCGCCTGGTCGGGAGCCAGATGCCTGTCGAGTTCGATCATTGCGATCTTGATGACATCGGCGGCGGAACCCTGAACGGGTGCGTTCAGGGCCATCCGCTCCCCCATCTGCCGGGTCCGCCAGTTGCCCGACAGCAGCTCGGGAAGGTACCGGCGGCGCCCGAACAGCGTGGTGGTGTAGCCGACCTTTCGTGCCTCCCGCACCACCTCCCTGAGGTAGTGGCGCACGTCGGGGAACTGCCGGAAGTAGGTGTCCATGTGCTCCTGGGCCTCCGCCCGTCCGATCTTCAGCCGGTCGGCGAGGCCGTAGGCCTCCATCCCGTAGAGGAGGCCGAAGTTGATCGCCTTTGCCCGGCGCCTGGTATCGGCCGTGACCGTGGCGGCAGTGAGCCCGAACACGCGCGCCGCCGTGGCGGTGTGGATGTCCTCACCGGCCAAGAACGCATCCAGCAGGCCGGGATCCTCGGAAAGGTGGGCCAGGATCCGGAGCTCGATCTGGGAGTAGTCGGCCACGACGAAACGGAATCCCTCGGCGGCGACGAAGGCTCGCCGGATGGTGCGGCCCAGCTCGGAGCGGACCGGGATGTTCTGGAGGTTGGGCCGGTCCGAGGACAGTCGCCCTGTGGAGGCGCCCGTCTGGTTGAACCGGGCGTGGATCCGCTGATCGGGTCCGATCAACGGCAGGTAGCCCTTGACGTAGGTGCTCCGTAGCTTCTCCACCTCGCGGTAACGAAGGACGAGCCCGACGATGGGATGGGCTTCCTTCAGCTTCTCGAGCACCGAGGCATCGGTGCTGGGTGTTCCCCGGGAGGTCTTCTTCACCACGCGCAGCCCGAGGTCGCCGAAGAGCACCTTTCCGAATTGCTGGCTGGACTTGATGTTGAACTTCCGACCGGCCTGTTCGTGTATCTCGGTCTCCAACCCGGCGAGTTCGGCCCCGAGGCCTGCACCCATCTGCTCGAGGTAGCTGCTGTCCACCGCGATCCCGTGCTGCTCCATCCGGGCCAGCACCCGCACCAGGGGCAGCTCCATCTCTCGTAGCAGGGTCAACTGGTCCCGATCCGCCAGCTCCGCCTCCATAACGGCCTGCAGGTCGCGGACCGCCATGGCTCTGGCCCCGGCCGCCTCCAGGTCCGGGCCTCCACCGAAGTCGAAGGTGGCCTGGCCGTCATCGGCTGCCCCGCTCTCCGTGGCGGTCAGGTCGGCCGCCAGGAAGCGGGAGGCCAGGTCCTCCAGCTTCTCCGATCGACCGGCCGGGCCGATGATGTATCCCGCCAGTTCAGGATCGAACTCCAGCCCGTCCAGTTCGTAGCCGGTCCGGTGCAACTTCTGCGCCAGTTTCTTCGACTTGTAGGCGGAGTGCGGCACGCCGGGATCGGCCAGAGCGGGCGCGAGATCATCCAGGAGCGACGCGGGCACGTAGTAGGCCGTCCCGGCCATGGGTTCGGACCCGCCCGGCGCCGCCTCTCCGAGAAGGGGGACGACCATCAGCCCGATCAACTCGCCCGACTCGTGAACCGGCTCCACGGCCAGGCCTGCCGCGCCTGCCAGCGTTGCGGCCTCGGTGGCCGACTGCACCACGCGTACCTCCACCTCGACGGCCGTCTCGGCCACCGGAGAAGTGCCGCCCTCCTGATCCGTCAAGCGAGTCCAGAGCGTGGCGAACTCCAGCCGGTCGAAGACCGCTTGTACCGACGGCCAGTCAAGGTCTCTCCGGCGGAGCCGGTCCTCATCGACTTCGAGGTCCAGGTCGTCGACCAGCGCCATCAGCTCGCGGTTGAGCAGGACCTGTTCCCTGTGGGCGGTGAGGTTGCTACGCAGCCTCGGAGGAAAGGTCTCGACATGCGAGAGGACGCCCTCCAGGTCGTCGAACTCCGACAGGAGCCGAGCGGCGGTCTTCTCCCCCACCCCCGGAACACCGGGCAGGTTGTCGGACGTGTCGCCGCGCAGGGCTGCGTAGTCCAGATACTGCCCCGGCCGTACCCCGTACTTGCCCTCGACCCACTCCGGATCCACCATCACCGTGTCGGAGATCCCCCGGCGGGTGTAGATCACCCTCACGGTCGGGGACACCAGCTGGAAGCTGTCACGGTCTCCCGTGACTACCAGCACCTGCCAGCCGAGGTCGGTCACCATCTTCACGATGGTCGCGATCACATCGTCGGCCTCGAAACCGGGGCGTTCCATCTGGAGGATCCCCATGGCCTCCAGCACCTCACGGATCAGGGGGAGCTGGCTGCGGAACAGGTCCGGCGTCGACGCTCTTTGGGCCTTGTAGTCGGCGTAGCGCTCGGTGCGGAAGGTGGACCTCCCCACGTCCCACGCCACCGCCATACCGTCGGGCCGGTGCTCGCCGAGCAGCTTGATCAGCATCGAGGTGAAGCCGAACGCGGCGTTGGTCACCAGGCCGGAACTGGTGGCGAGGTCGGGAGGAAGGGCGTAGAAGGCGCGGTAGGCGAGACTATGGCCGTCCACGAGGGCCAGGGTGGGCATGCGATGATCGTAGCCGTAGTACCGGGAATGGGACTCGAACCCATACGCCCTTGCGGGCACCGGATTTTGAGTCCGGCGCGTCTACCAATTCCGCCATCCCGGCGAGCGGGCGCCGATCTTACCCCGACGCGCCACCTTGCAGGAGGGTATCCCCATCGCCGTGGGGTTCGCTCGCTAGCCTGCAACTCCCGGACCGGGTGAGTTCGCCTACCCGCGAACCCCGGAGAAACCGCTCTCGAGCACCGTCGCAGGTCATGGATCAATCTCGCATACGCAACGTCGCGATCATCGCTCACATCGACCACGGCAAGTCGACACTGGCCGATCGATTCCTGGAGATCTGCGGGGCCGTAGAAGCACGCCGGATGCGCGCCCAGTACCTCGACAACATGGAACTGGAGCGCGAGCGCGGTATCACCATCAAACTCCAGAGCGTCCGCCTGGAGTACGGACCCTGGCGGATCAACCTGATCGACACGCCCGGCCATGTCGACTTCGGCTACGAGGTGTCCCGCTCGCTGGCGGCATGCGAGGGGGTGATCCTCCTGGTGGACGCCGCCCAGGGCATCGAGGCCCAGACCCTGGCCAACTGCACGCTGGCCCTTGAGCACGATCTGGCCGTGGTGCCGGTTCTCAACAAGGTGGACCTACCCGCCGCCGATCCCGACCGGGTGGCCGAGGAGATCGAACAGGTCTTGGGCATCGCGGCCGAGGAGGTGCTCGCGGTCTCGGCCAAGACCGGCGAGGGTGTTACCGGGCTGCTCGACGCGGTTTGCCGGCGCGTACCGCCCCCGGAGGACGATCCCGATGCCGAGCTGGCCGCCCTGGTGTTCGACTCGCATTTCGACAACTACCGGGGCGTGATCAGCTCGATCAGGGTCGTGCGGGGCACGCTCCGCTCCGGCTCGCGTGTGCATTTCATGCAGACCGGCGCTGTCTACAACGTCCAGGAGATCGGGGTACGCACCCCGTCAGCCGCTCCCGTGGAGCAGCTGGGTCCGGGGGAGGTGGGATACCTCATATCGGGGGTCAAGAACACTGCGGAGGCCCGCCCCGGCGAGACCGTGACCGACGCCGCCCGTCCCGCCTCCACCCCCCTACCCGGATATCGTGAACCGAAGCCCATGGTGTTCTGCGGGCTCTATCCCCTTGATGGCGACGAGTACCCCGAACTGCGGGATGCCCTCGACCGGCTGCGCCTCAACGACTCCAGCTTCACCTACGAGCCGGAGACCTCCACCGCTCTCGGTTTCGGCTACCGGTGCGGCTTCCTGGGCCTGTTGCACATGGAGATCATCACCCAGCGCCTCGCGCGCGAGTTCGCCCTTGACATCATCACCACCAAGCCGTCGGTGGAGTACCGGGTGCGGACCGCGGCCGGGAACGAGGTACCCGTCGACAACCCCGCCAAGATGCCCCCGGCCGGCGAGGTGGTGGCCATCGCGGAGCCGATACTGGCCGCGAGCATCATCAGCCCGGCCCGCTACACGGGACGCCTAATGGACCTCTGCCAGGGCCGCCGGGGACGCATCAAGGGCATGGAGTACCTGTCTCCCGAGCGGGTCGAACTGCGTTACCGTGTCCCGCTCGCCGAGGTGGTGACCGACTTCTACGACCAGCTGAAGAGCCGGACCAGGGGCTACGCCAGCCTGGACTACGAGCCCGACGGGTACGAGGACGCCGACCTGGTGAAGGTGGACATCCTGCTGCATCACGACCCGGTCGACGCCTTCAGCGCCATCGTCCACCGGGAAGCCTCCTATCCCTACGGGCGCCGGATGACCGAGAAGCTCAGGGAGCTGATCCCCCGCCAGCAGTTCGACGTGCCGATCCAGGCCGCCATCGGCAGCAGGATCATCGCCCGCGAGACCGTGAAGGCCTACCGCAAGGACGTCACTGCCAAACTCTACGGGGGCGACGTGACCCGCAAGCGCAAGCTGCTACAGCGCCAGAAGGCCGGCAAGCGGAGGATGAAGGCGATCGGAAGCGTCGATGTCCCACCCGAGGCCTTCATCTCGGTGATGAGGATGACTTCCTAGTTGCTAGTTCCTAGTTGCTAGTCATAATCAATAAACGCCGGTGAGTATTGACTAAACCCTAGGAAAGGGCGACCGTCAGGGCGCGGGTAGCGGAGGCTATCTCTGGGATCGGATCGTCCGATGCCAGCGCCCGGCGCACCAGGGCGGACCCGACGATGATGCCGTCCACGTGGGGCGCCAGGGCGGCCGCCTGCTCGGGAGTTCCTATGCCCACGCCCATCACCAAAGGCGTCCCGGTCACGGCCCTGATCCGCTCCGCGAGGCGGCGGGGGACGTCCGACACCTCGTCCCGCTCCCCGGTCACCCCCATCGCTGCCACACCGTAGATGAACACCGGGTCGCGGGCGGCGATCCTGGCGAGGCGCTCGTCATGCGTGGTGGGCGCGGCGAACAGCACCAGGCCGATGCCCGCCCCCTCGGTCGCCTCGATCACCGGCCCGGCCTCCTCGAGGGGCAGGTCGGCGACGATCAGCCCCGCGGCTCCGGCATCGGCGGCCCGGCGCGCGAACTCGACCGGGCCGACCCGGAACACCGGGTTGGCGTAGGACATCGCCAGCGAGGGCCGGCCGGTGGCCTCCACGACCCGGCGGAGGACATCGAACCCGCCGCCGAGCGTCATGCCCTGCTCGATCGCCCGCTGGCTCGCCACCTGGATGGTGGGGCCGTCCATGAGCGGGTCGCTGTAGGGGATACCGACCTCGAAGGCGTCGGCGCCGGCTTCCGCCATCGCGATGAACGTCTCGACCGTCTCTCCCGGGCTGGGAAGTCCGGCGGTCATGAAGGGCAGGAAGGCGGTGCGACCCTCCCTCCTCACGTCGGCGAACAGCCGGTCGAGGCCCTTGCGGCTCATCAGATCACCTCATCCCGATCTTGGCGGCGATCATCTCGACGTCCTTGTCGCCGCGCCCGGAGAGGTTGATCAGGACGGTGCGGTCCCGCAGGGCATCGGCTTCCTTGGCCACCCAGGCCACCGCGTGGGCCGACTCGAGGGCGGGAATGATCCCCTCGGTGCGGGAGAGCAGGTCGACTCCTCCCAGGGCCTCCTCGTCGGTTATGGATACGTACCGGGCCAGACCCGTGTCGGCGAAGTAAGCGTGCTCGGGCCCCACTCCCGGATAGTCGAGGCCGGCCGAGATCGAATGCGCCTCCAGCACCTGGCCCTCGTCGTCCTGGAGCATGTAGGTACGGGCGCCGTGGAGGATGCCGGGCGAACCGGCCCCTATCGATGCGCCGTGCCGGCCGGTCTCGATACCGTGACCCGCCGCCTCCACGCCGACCAACTCCACCTTTTCGAGACCGGCGAACGGGAAGAACATGCCGATGGCGTTGGACCCCCCGCCCACGCAGGCCACGACCACGTCGGGCATCTCCCCCTCGAGTTGGGCGATGCTCTCCTCGCCGATCACCTTCTGGAACTCCCGGACGATCCACGGGAAGGGATGGGGGCCGACGACCGACCCGATTATGTAATGCGTGGTCTCCACCGTGCGTACCCAGTCGCGCATGGCCTCGTTGACGGCGTCCTTCAGGGTGCCGGCTCCCGATGTGACCGGGACCACGTCGGTCCCGAGCATGCGCATCCTCTGCACGTTGAGGGCCTGGCGCTCGATGTCCTTCTCGCCCATGTAGACCAGGCACTCCAGGCCCGCGTAGGCGGCGGCGGTGGCGGTGGCGACCCCGTGCTGGCCGGCGCCCGTCTCGGCTATGAGCCGGGACTTGCCCATGCGGTTGGTGAGAAGGGCCTGGCCCAGGGCGTTATTGATCTTGTGGGCGCCGGTGTGGGCCAGGTCCTCCCGCTTGAGGAGGACGCGCACGCCGAGCTCCTGCGACAGATGGTCGGCGGAGCGGAGGGGGGTGGGCCGGCCCGTGTAGCTGGCCAGCAGGTCATGGAACGCGCTGACGAAGCCCGGGTCGATCCACGCTTCGGCGAACTCGGAGGCCAACTCCTCCAGGGCGGGCATCAGGGTCTCGGGAGCGAACATGCCGCCGTAGTCGCCGAACCTGCCCCGTTCGTCAGGCCGGTCCAACCTGGGACCCGGACCCGTCGCGGCGGTTACCGTCATGGATTCTCCTCCACCCGTTTGGCGTTCCTCACGAAGCTGCGGATCCTGGAGGGATCCTTCACCCCGGGCGCAGACTCTAGGCCGGACGAGGCGTCGACGCCCCATGGACGATGACGGGCCACCGCGTCCGCGACGTTCGAGGGGTTCAGACCGCCCGCCAGCACGTACCGGCTGCCCGGAGGCGGGAGCCACTCCGGAGCGACCCCGCGGCCCGTACCGCCCAGGTCGTTCGGCGAGTACCCGTCGAGGAGGGCGGTGCAGCCGGGCGGGATGGTCCCCAGGTCCACGGGGCCCCGCACGCGGTGCGGCCGGAGCACGAAGGCCCCGGCCGTGGCCGCCACGCGGGCGGCCTCGGGCGCGTGGTCACCGTAGGGCTGCACACCGGCGGCGCCCACCCGGTCCAGCAGTTCCACGAGTTCGTGGGGACGGGCGTCGAGGGTAAGGATCACCGCGGGCACACGGGACATGGAGGCCAGGCGGGCGGCGTCGTCCACCTCCAGGTACCGGGGCGTCCCTGGGATGAGGTTCAGTCCCAGCGCGTCGGCACCGGCGTCGGCCGCCGCCTCCACGTCACCGGCGGTGCGCATACCGCAGACCTTCACCCAGGTCATGCCGCCCCCTTGAGCCCGGAGATGGCCGCGGCGGGATCCGCCGATCTTGACAGGTACTCCCCCACCAGTATGGCGTCGTATCCGGCGGCTCTGAGCCGGGCCGCGTCCTCCGGACCCTGCACGCCGCTCTCGGCAATCCGGACGTCGACGCCGGCCAGCAACGGCGCTATCTCCTCCGAGGTGGCCAGGTCCACGTCGAAGGTCCGCAGGTCCCGGTTGTTGACCCCCACCACCCTGGCGCCGGCGCCCAGTGCCCGGATGGCCTCCTCCCGGCTGTGGACCTCGACCAGGGCGGCGAGCCCCGCTTCATCGGCGGCGCCGAGCAGCCGGGCGAGGAGAACATCGTCGAGGATCGCCACGATCAGGAGCAGCGCATCGGCGCCCATGGCTCTGGCCTCCCAGACGTGGGCGGTATCGAGGGTGAAGTCCTTCCGGAGCGCCGGCAACGATGTCGCGGACCGGGCGGCCCGGAGGTCGTCCGGGGTTCCTACGAAGTGATCCGGCTCGGTCAGCACCGACATCGCGGACGCCCCGCCCGCCTCGAAGGCCACGGCCCGCTCGGAGGGGTCCATACCGGCGTTGATCACCCCTTTCGAGGGCGACGCCCTCTTGAACTCGGCGATGATCGACAGTCCGGGACCGCCCAGCGCGCCTGTGAAGTCCCGCGGCGGGGGCAGGCCGGCAGCTGTCTCGCGCAGCTGATCCTGGCGCGCCGTCACCTCGGGCAGGCGGCGGCGCACCGAGGCGAGAACCTTGTCCAGCATCGGCCGAAGGCTACTCGCACTGGTGGGTGTACAGGTATAGCGCAGAGCGCCCTGGGGGCCGTCCCGGCGCTGCGCTCCGGGTGAGCCGGAGCGCTATCCGGTCCCGCCGGTCATGGGCAGCAGGTGGACTTCCGCTTCGATCTGCGCGCCCTGCCAGGTCACGGTGACCCGGCTTCCGGGTGGGGCTTCGCGGCGGATCAGGGCCAGGGCGATCGGAGCGTGCAGCACCGGGCTCTCCCCCACGGTCGCCAGCTCTCCCACCACTCTCTCCCCGTGGGTTACCCGGGCGCCCACCGGCGGCATGACCGGTTCGAGCATCCTCAATCCCCGGAGATGGCGGTTGACCCGGCCCCGGCTGTCGATGCGGGCCACCAGTTCCTGCCCCAGGAAGCAGCCCTTGGTGAACGAGACCGCCTCGGGAACCAGGCCGGTCTCCTGCGGGATGGTTTTGGCGTTGACGTCGATCCCCATCCTGGGTTCTCCGGCCTCGATCCGCAAGGCGTCGACAACGCGGTGGCCGATCGGGACGGCGCCGAGTTCCTCCAGCGCCTCCGGACCCAGGCCGGCGATCAGGCGGCGCCGCACCGGCTGCTCTCGCAGTTCGGCGGCCAGCACCCCCTGCTCGTCCCGCCAGCCGCGCGGCGCCCCGGGGACACGGTCGCCGGGTCCCCACACGTCGAGCACCGGCCGGTCATCCCCGCTGAACTCGACATCGACGCGCAGGCGCCAGCGCGAGAGCGAGGTGATGACCGGCACCTGGCGGGCCGCGTCGGTGATGATCCCCACCCGGTCCTCGTCGCGCAGGACCCAGAGCAGGGCGTCGAGCTTCCCCCTGGGTTCCAGGAGGAAGGACCTGGCCGCCTGCCCGGGGGCGAGCGCCTCGATGTCCTGGCTGAGGATGCCTTGCAGGTAGGGGATGGCATCCGGTCCGACCGCCCAGAACAGGCCGAGTGTGTCAGTGGCGAATCCTGCGACGCTCCGGGCATGCGCATACCCGGCCCTGAAGTCGTCGGGCTCGCCGGACAAGGTAATCAAAGCAGATCGGCCCCCGCCACGGCCGCCAGAGCCGCGGCCGCCTTGTCCTCGGTCTCCTGGAATTCCGCCGCCGGATCGGAGTCGGCCACCAGTCCGGCGCCCACCTGGACCCAGGCGGTGCCGCCCGCGATCACGACGGTCCGCAGGCAGATGGCGGTGTCCACGTTGCCGCTGAAGTCCATGTAGCCGGCGGCGCCGGCATAAGGGCCTCGGGCCACCGGCTCCATCTCATCGATGATCTCCATGGCCCGCACCTTGGGCGCCCCCGAAACGGTGCCATGGGGGAACACCGCCCGGACCACGTCGACCGGCCCCAGCCCGTCACGGAGCCGTCCCGACACGCCCGACACCAGATGCATGACGTGCGAGTAGCGCTCCACCACCATCAGGTCGTCCACGGTCACCGTGCCGTAGTCGCACACCCGGCCCAGATCGTTGCGGGCTAGGTCGATGAGCATGACGTGTTCGGCCCGCTCCTTCGGGTCGGCCAGCATCTCCTGCTCCAAGGCCAGGTCCTCCTCCTCGGACACACCGCGCCTCCGGGTGCCGGCGATGGGACGGGAGAACACGGTGCCGTTCCTGACCCTGGTCATCAGCTCGGGCGACGCACCCACCACGGTGACCTCCGGGTGCCTCAAGTAGAAGAGAAAGGGCGAGGGGTTGATGAGGCGCAGGGCACGGTAGAGGCCGAACGGATCGCCCGCGAAAGGCGCTGCAATACGGCGGCTCAGCACCACCTGGTAGGCGTCGCCCTCCCGGATGTAGTCCTTGACCGTGAGGACGGCCCGCTCGAACTCCTCGCGGTCCAGCGTGGAGGCGATGGGCAGGTCGGGCCGGGCGGAGCGGTCGGGCCGGGCGGCCGGGCGGTAGCGAAGGGCCGTACCGAGCCGTTCCGCGGCTTCGTGGAGCCGGGTCACCGCGTCGTCATACGCGGCGTCGAGGTCGTCCTCGAGGTCGATGAAGACATTGCGAACCAGATGCAGCGTCTGACGGGGATGGTCGAGCGCCGCCAGGCTCCCGACGAACTGCCACATCATCTCGGGCAGGCCACGGTCGTCGGGCGGCCGGTCGGGGAGCCGTTCGATGTACCGCACCGCGTCATAGGAGAGGTACCCGACCGCGCCGGAGTGCAAAGGTGGAAGATCGTCCATCGGCTCGGTGGCGTAGCGGGCCAGCAGCCCTTCGAGGACCGTCAGCGGATCCCCATCCGGTATCCGGACCCGGGCATCGTCGGCATGGCAGGCCCCGTCCCGGCTGGTGAGAGTGAAGACCGGGTCCCATCCGAGGAACGACCAGTGCGCCCAACGCTCCCCTCCCTCGAGGGACTCGAGGAGGAAGCCGGGCGCATCGCCGACCAGCTTGCCGAAGGCGCTGACCGGGGTCTCCCGATCGGACAGCAGGGTGATCCTGACCGGGACCACCGAGGCATGCTCGGCCAGGCGGCGGAAGTCAGCCGGGCTCGGAGTGACTTTCATGGGTCCACGTTACCGAGGGAGCTACCGGACCGGAAGCCCGGAGGGGCGTGCCCGAGCCATCGATCAGGCCATGGCGTTGCTGCGGGCGTCGTCGAGGGAGGCGAGGCCTCAACCGAGCACGACCACCGGCATGCCGATCGGCGCCCACTCGTACAGGAACTCCGCCTTGTCGGCTCTCTGCCGCACGCATCCCGCCGACAGGGATAGGCCCAACTGGTCGAGCGTCTGCACAGGCTCCCCGTTGCTCCGGAGAGGTATGGCATGGAACCCGATCCGCCAACCGTTCAAGCCCCACGCGAAACGCACCATGTCGTTCATGCTGCCGCCCCTGTATCCGTAGGCGATCGGCGATTTGGAATAGACCTCGTAATGACCGGCGGGAGGATTCCGGTACATACCGCTGACCGGGTAGCTATCCACGAGCGTGCCGTCGGCCTCGACCAGCCACATCATCATCTTCTCGCCACGCCGGTCGTAGACCGCGTGCCTGCGGCCGCCGAGGCCCACGTCCGGCGCCGTGAGCCCGGCCGACCAGAGCAACTGCGCATCGTTGAGGCGGATCGTTGCTCCGCCGTCCCGGGGCAGCGCAAGCTCGGCGCCGTCGAAACCGTCCGTGCCGGAACGCCAGACCGGCCCACCTCCGAGCCGGGGCGCCGAGTACATGACGAGGTCGCCTTCGGGCTGCATGACGATGCGGTCGCCTCCCAAGCCGGCGGTACCTGCCGACCAGACTTCCTCGACACCCCAATAGGGAGTGAGGTCGCGATACAGGACGAGGTTGCCGCCCCAGAGGAAGGCCAACCGGTAGGAACCGTCGGGGGACAGGAGGGATTGACCGCGCAGCAGAACGTCGCCGGGTCCGAGCGAGTCTCGGAGGGATAGGGGTGCCCGCCCGCCGTCGCCGCTCGTCTGGGCGAGCACGCCGGGAACAGGGAGAAGAAGGGTCGCCAGGACCGCTATGGCGCCGACTCGGATCCGCATCATACGGGACTATAGGTCGACGATCGGCCAAGTCGATACATTAAGGCTGGTGGAGGAGGTTTCTACGTCCCGGGATCAGTCGGGCGGGTCGAGGTTTCTCCTCGTGGCCTCGGCGGCCATCTCCCTGGCCAGGTCGCTCAGCCAGCCGCGGAAGCCGTCCTTGTCAAGCGTCATCCGGGCCTTGTTGGCCTGGATCGCCGCCCGTTGCTCGGTTAGGAAGGCATCCACCTCCCAGCCGGGTAGGTTCTCGGCCGCCTCGATCAGGCGGCTGGCGCCCTCGATCATCCGGAACGCACCGTAGATGGGTTTCTCATCGAGATGGAGCCGGGCGCAGGTCACCAGGTACAGCACGAAGTCGAACAGGAACTCCCGGGGATCGATCTCCTGGTTGCTCATGGTGATGCCGTCCACGGCTGATCGAACCGGTCGGCATGAACGGAGGGCTGGAAACCCTTCAGCGGCTTGGACGGGTTGGAGACCGGTACTCCCACCGCCATCAACACCTCCGGGCGCACGTGCTCCGGGAGGCCCAGGATGGCCTGGACCACTTCTTCGCTCCAGCTGGTGACCTTGCAGACGCCGATACCGAGCGCGGGCGCGGCGATGGCCATGAATGCGGCGGACGCACCCGCATCCAGCCTGCTCACCACCTCCACCCCGCGTACGCCGGACTCCTCCTCCGACCGCTTCAGATCGCTGCAGACGGCTATGGCGGCCGGGGCGTTGTTCACGAATCCCGGGCAGGCCTGACGCAGGGTGTGGACGATCCGCGGATCGGTGATCACGATCAGGTGGCGGATCCCCGGGCGGGCCACCTGGGCTCGACCGGCGGCGTAGACCAGACGATCGAGGGTGGCGCGGTCGGGCGGTTCGGGCAGGAAGTCTCGGTGCATGCGGCGCCGTCGCATCGCCTCGAACACCGCCATCGGAGCGCTCAATCCCTGTTCCTTCCCCCGCCGCGGCCACGCACCGGGCGGATCACAATGAAACAACCCCCGTCCCCATCAACGGGAACGAGGGCCGTACCGGGTAGCGGGGGTAGGATTCGAACCTACGACCTTCGGGTTATGAGCCCGATGAGCTGACCAGACTGCTCCACCCCGCGCCGTAGGGAGCCAGTTTAGCGCGGCGGGCGCCTACCGGCAATAGGCAATAGGGGGTCGCTCCGGGTGACCGCCGGCGATAGCACGTTCATTGGAGCACGGCGATGATGATGGCGGCGGCACTCGCAACCAGACCGGTCATCCACCCCACGATCCAGCGGGTCTGTTCGGAGAAGCGCCTCTCCATGTCGGCGTGGAGACGCGACATGGCAGCGTCCAGCCGGTCGAAGCTCACGTACTTCTCGGTAACCGGTGTCACTTCTCCGATCTCCTCTTCGTCGTTCGTCGGGAGAAGCTACTCCCCTACTCTATCATGACTAAACAACTGTAGCGTCGTCCACGGACGGGTGTGATCGGCATTCACCCTCCTCACCTATAGCAGGGTCGGTTAGGTCCTCGACGAGTACGATCGGAGCGGTCGCCGACCGATGCACGGAGGTCATCAATGAGCCAGGCTTCTCCATCTGATCGCACCGTATGCGACCTCCTGCTCGAGGGTGGGGTGGTGATCACGCTGGACGGGGTGCGGCGGGTGCTTGATCACGGCGCCGTGGCCGTCGCCGGTGGGAAGATCACGGAGGTCGGCTCCGCCGCCGACCTGCGGCACTTGCGGGAGACGGCCGGGAAGGTCATCGACTGCCGCGGCAAGGTGGTCCTCCCCGGGCTGACTGACGGCCACACCCACCTGTTCCAGTCGCTGGGCCGGGGACTCGGCGACGGCATGACGCTGGTGCCCTGGCTGCAGAGGTTCATGCTGCCTTACTCGAAGGCGATCACAAGGGAGATGAGCGTGGCGGCGGTCCGGCTCGGCGCGCTCCAGGCCGCCCTATCCGGCACCACGATGGTGGTGGACAACCACTATGCACCCACCGACACCGAGACCATCCTGGCAGTCGCTGACGCGGTGGAGGAGGTGGGAATCAGAGGTGCCATCGCCCGGGGGATCTTCGGGGAAATGAACCCGGGCGGAGAGCTGATGGGGGTGGATCCGGACCTGTTCACCTGGACCAACCAGGAGGAGATCGCGATCACCGCCGAATGCATGGCCGAGCGTCCGCGCGGCGGCCGGGTCGAGGTCTGGCCGTGCCCGGAGAACATCGTGTACGTTTGGCCGGAGCTGATCGAGGCCTCCGCGGAGATGGCTGCGGCCGCCGGGGTCGGCTGGCACATGCACTGCTCCGAGGTGCAGGACGAGATCTCGTTCTTCATGGAGGTGCACGGAACCCGCCCCGTGGCGTGGCTGGCCGACCGGGGGCTGCTGAGCCGCCACACCACGCTCGCTCATGCCGTATGGCTGGATCCTGACGAGGTGGCGGCCATGGGCGCCTCCAGCGCCGCCGCCGTGCACAACCCGATCTCCAACCAGTACCTGGCCTCGGGCGTGCTCCACCTGGAGCCGCTGCTGTCGGCGGGCGCAACCGTCGCCCTGGGTAGCGACGGGGTAGCGGTCGCCGGGCAGGACATCTTCGAGGCCATGAAGGCAGGCATGCTGATGCACCGGGTGGCCAGCCTCGACTCCACCGCCACCACGGTGGAGCAGTTCCTCGAACTGGGTACGCTCGGCGGAGCGGCCATGACCGGTCTGCACGCCGGATCGCTGGAACCGGGCCGGGCGGCCGACCTGGTGGTGGTGGACGTGTCCGGCGTCCGGCACACGCCATGGAGCCGTCCGGTGGCGTCGGTGGTCCACTCCGGCAGCGCGGCCGAGGTCGACACGGTGATCGTGGCCGGTGAGATCATCGTGGAGGATGGGCGCTCCACCAGGGTGGACGAGGCCGAGGTGAGGGCGATGGCGGCCGAGGCAGCTGCGCAGCTTTTCGGCAAGGCGCGGCTGAGCGAACTCGCCAGCGACTGGATTGGTTTCTAGTCGATAGTTGCAACTAACAACTACCAACTACCAACTAGATCGCGGCCAGGTCCTCGAGGCCGAGCCGGATCATCCATTCGCTGATCAGGCTCGACAGGTCGGTGATGCGGCCGGTGATGAACAGCCAACCGAAGACGATCATCAGGAGACCGGACAGGACGTTGATGGTCCGCAGATGCCGCTGGAGGAGCTTGATGCCCGAGTAGAGCTTGGTCACACCGATTCCGGCGGCGATGAACGGCAAACCCATACCCATCGAGAACACGAACAGCAGGAGCATCCCCCTGGCGACCGTCTCCTGGGTGGCGGCCTGGGTGAGGATGGCCGCCAGCACCGGACCGATACACGGGGTCCAGCCGAAACCGAAGGCCATGCCCATCACCAGCGGCGCCCAGCCGCCCAGCTGCGAAGGACGCACGTGGAGCCGCCGCTCCCGGTAGAGGAAGGCCAGGCGGGGCGACGTGCTGAGCGCCATCAGCACGATGACCAGCCCGAACACGGCGATCAGCCAGCCCGCCGCGGTGGTGATGACGCCCTTGTTGCGGGCGAGCAGGCCGGCCACCGAAGTAGCCCCCGCTCCGAGGGCCACGAAGACGATGGTGAACCCGATCACGAACATCACCGTGACCCGGAGCATCCGGCCGGTGGAGGCCTTCCCCTGCTGCAGATCGGCCACCGAGTAGCCCGACATGAGCCCCAGGTATCCGGGCAGTAGAGGCAGCACGCAGGGCGAAACGAAGGAGAGAGCCCCGAAGACGAGTGCGCTCACGTATCCGGCAGGATCCATAGTTGCTAGATCCTAGTTGTCAGTTGCTAGTTGCTAGTTCTATGTTGTTAGTTCCTAGTTGTGCTAGTACCTAGAGACTAGAGACTATCAACTAGAAACTAGGTAGCGATGGCGTGGAATCCGGCGTCCACATGGATGACCTCGCCGGTCACCTTGGTGGCGAAGTCCGAGAGCATCACACAGATCATGTTGGCCACCGGGGTGGGATCGGACGTGTCCCAGGTGAGGGGGGCTCGCTCGCTCCAGACATGCTGGAACCGTTCGAACCCGGGGATGCCCTTGGCCGCCATGGTCGACAGCGGGCCCGCCGACACGGCGTTCACCCGAACGTTGTGGCGCCCCAGGTCGCGGGCCAGGTAGCGGGTCACCGAGGCCAGGGCGGCCTTGCACACTCCCATCCAGTCGTAGGCGGGCCAGGCCTGGGTGCTGTTGTCGAAGTCGAGGGTCACCAGGGATCCGCCCCCTGCTTCCTCGAACAGCGGCAACAGGCCCACGGCCAGGGTCTTGTAGGAGAACGCCGAGGTGGTGAAAGCAAGGGAGGCGCTCTCCACGGGCGTGGTCAGGAAGTTGCCGCCCAGCGCGTCCTCGGGAGCGAAGGCTATGGCGTGCAAGGCCCCGTCCAGGCGCCCCCAGCGTCGCCCCAGCTCGTCGACAAGCTGCTGCATGTGAACCGGATCGTTGATGTCGAGCTCGAACACGTCGGGCGGATCCGGCAGGCGGCGGGCTGCCCGTTGGGTGAGACGCATCCCCCGCCCGAATCCGGTCAGGACTATCTCGGCGCCCTGTTCCTGGGCCACCTTGGCGCTGTGCCAGGCGATCGAACCGTGCGTGAGGACGCCGGTTACCAGCACCCGCTTACCTGTCAGCAGCATGACTCTCCTCCGTAGTTACCCGCCGGGCCCGAGCGCGCCGGCGCCGCAGGGGGCTCAGTCCTCGTCAGCAGGGGCCGCGGCAGCCATCTCCGCGATCTCGGCAACGATATCGGCATTCGCCAGCGTGGTCACGTCCCCCAGCTTCCGCTGCTCGGAGATGTCTCTCAGCAGGCGCCTCATGATCTTGCCCGAACGGGTCTTGGGCACGTCAGGCGTGAAGACGATGCTCTTGGGCTTGGCGATCGGGCCGATCGAGCCGGCGACGTGATCCCGCAGCTCGCCTATCAGAGATGCGTCGCCCTCGATGGTGCCCCGCAGGCTGACGAAGGCGGCGATTGCCTGGCCGGTGAGCGGATCGGACCGGCCCACCACCGCCGCCTCTGCCACGGACGGGTGCGAGACGAGGGCCGACTCCACCTCCATGGTGGAGATGTTGTGGCCCGACACGAGCATCACATCGTCCACCCTGCCCAGCAACCACAGATACCCGTCATCGTCCAGCTTGGCACCGTCACCGGGGAAGTACAGGCCGTCATAGCGGGACCAGTAGGTGTCGACGTACCGCTGGTCGTCGCCCCAGATGGAGCGAAGCATGGAAGGCCAGGTGTTGCGGAGCACCAGGTAGCCGCCCCCTCCCCTGCCGACCGGGCTGCCGGCATCGTCGACCACGTCCGCCTGGATGCCCGGCATCGGGTTGGTGGCCGATCCAGGCTTGGTGGCGGTGATGCCGGGAAGCGGGGCGATCATGATCGAGCCGGTTTCCGTCTGCCACCACGTGTCCATGACAGGCGCCTTCCCGCCGCCGATGTGCTCGTGATACCACATCCACGCCTCGGGGTTGATGGGTTCGCCCACCGTGCCGAGCACGCGCAGCGTGGACAGATCGTGGCGCTGCGGGTACTCCTCGCCCCATTTCATGAAAGCCCGGATGGCGGTGGGTGCGGTGTAGAGCTGGGTCACCTTGTACTTGGCGATGATCGACCACAGCCGGTCCTTGTCCGGGTAATCGGGCGTCCCCTCGTACATGACCGAGGTGGTCTGGTTGGCCAGAGGCCCGTAGACGATGTAGGTGTGACCGGTCACCCAGCCGATGTCGGCGGCGCACCACCAGATGTCCTGGTCGGGCTTGATGTCGAACACGAAGCTGTGCGTCGTGGCCGCGCCCACCAGGTATCCCCCCGTGGTGTGCATGATGCCCTTGGGCTTGGCGGTGGTGCCGGATGTGTACAGGATGTACAGCAGGTCCTCGGCGTTCATGACCTCGGGAGCGCACTCGGCGCTCTGGCCGTCCACGAGATCGTGCCACCAGATGTCCCGACCCTCCTTCATGGTCACTTCGTTCTCGGTCCGGCGCAGCACCACGCACCGCTCGACCAGGTCGGTCCTCTCCATGGCCCGGTCGGCGGCCACCTTCAGATCCACCACCTTCCCCCGGCGCCAGGCGCCGTCGCATGTGATCAGGACCCGGGCGCCGGCATCCTCGACCCGGTCGTAGATGGCGTCGGACGAGAAGCCGCCGAAGATGACGCTGTGGGCGGCGCCGATGCGGGCACAGGCCAGCATGGCCACCGCCAACTCGGGGACCATGCCCATGTAGACGGCCACCCGGTCACCCTTCCGCACACCGATCGAGCGCAGGCCGTTGGCGAACCGGCAAACGTCCTCGTAGAGGTCCTGGTAGGTGATGGCGCGCTCGTCCCCCGGCTCGCCCTCCCAGTAGTAGGCCACCTTGCCGCCCTGGCCGGCCTCCACGTGGCGGTCGAGGCAGTTGTACGACATGTTGAGCTCGCCGTCGGTGAACCACTTGAAGAACGGCGGGTTGGAGTCGTCCAGGAGGACGGTGGGCTCCTTGAACCAGGTCACACGGTCGCGGGCCTGCGCCTCCCAGTAGGCGACCGGGTCGGCGGCCGCTTGCTCATGCAGGCCGGGTCGGGCGTTGGCCTGCCGGGTGAACTCCGGTGACGGCGGGAAGATGCGATCTTCCTGCAATAGGTTTTCGATAGTGCGCTCGGCCACGTCTCCTCGCTTACGATCGGCGTGGGTCGGAGGCTACTCGCGTCGCCGCGCCCTTCGCGCCGGGCCACCATCCGGACAAGCCCGCCGGAGCCGTGGGATGCGGGGTGTGCCCGCTTCGATGTCAGCGGCCGCCTACGGCAGCGGGCACGCCGGAGGTGGTGGCGGCGTCCAGGGAGTCCCGGGCGTGGTACGAGGACCGCACCAGCGGGCCCGACTCGATGTGGGCCAGACCGGCCCGCCGGCCGAAGTCGGCGTACTCGGCGAATTCGTCGGGGTGGACGTAACGGTCCACCGGGCGGTGCCTAACGGTGGGCCGCAGGTACTGACCCACCGTGACCACGTCCACGCCGACCGCCCTGAGGTCGGCGATAGCTCCCAGAACCTCGTCGCGGACCTCGCCCATCCCCACGATCAATCCCGACTTCACCACACCGTCCGGTCGGTACCACTTCGCCCGGGCCAGGAGCGCCAGGGAGCGTCCGTACGAGGCGGCGGTCCTCACCTCGCGCTGGAGCCGGAGCACGGTCTCGGTGTTGTGGTTCAGCACCGCCGGCCCCGCTTCCATGACCCGCTCCAGGTCCGCCCTGACCCCCTTGAAGTCGGGAATCAGCACCTCCACGTCGCACTCCGGCACCCGATTGCGCACCTCCTGTACGGTCCTGGCGAAGACGGTCGAGCCGCCGTCGGGTAGGTCGTCGCGGTTGACGGACGTGATCACGGCGTGGCGGAGACCCATCGCCGCTATGGCCTCGGCCACCCGGACCGGTTCCTGAAGGTCGAGTCCTTGAGGGCGGCCCGTGGTGACGTCGCAGAAACCACATGCCCGGGTGCAGACACCACCCAGGATCATGATGGTGGCGGCGCCCTCGCTCCAGCACTCGTAGATGTTGGGGCAGCCTGCTTCCTCGCAAACCGTGTGGAGGTCGAGTTCCCGCATCAGCCTTCCCAGTTGCCGGTATTCCGGCCCCAGGCGGGCGGTCACCTTCATCCACGGCGCCCGGGGCGGCTCGCCCGCCAACCGCTTGCCGATCGTCACCGGCACGGATGCCCGACCCTTGGGGGCGAAGGTCCCCTCGGCGAGGAGCCGGTCCACCTCGAAGGTTCTGGGCCGGCCCTGCCCCCGGGTGAAGGCGCCCAGTTGGAGGTCGTTCTGCTCGTAACCGAACACCTCCACGAAGCGCGGGACAAGCAACTCCACGGCCTCCTCGATCGAGATCCTCCTGCCCAGCAACTCCGCCAGGGACGTGACGGGCCGGTCGGTGATGCCGCACGGGTGCATGTGGCCGAAGTAGCTCATGTCGGGATCGACGTTCAGGGCGAAGCCATGCATGGTGACGCCGCGAGCCACGCGGACCCCGATTGCGGCCACCTTCCCGCGGTCGGTCCACACTCCGGTGTACCCGGCATCCCGCCAGGCCTCCAGGCCGAGGTCGGACATCGTGCGGATCAGCACCTCCTCCACGGCCCGCACGTAGGGGACGATCTTGCGCAGGTCGGCCAGGGCCAGGATGGGATAGCCGACCAGCTGGCCGGGGCCGTGGTAGGTGATGTCGCCTCCACGGTCGATGTCGAAACGCTGCGCGCCGATCCCCGCCAGGCGATCCTCGGGTAGGAGGAGGTGGGAGCCGTCGCCATTCCGACCCACGGTGTAGACGTGGGAGTGTTCCTGCAGGAGCAGGTAGTCCGATCCGGCCCGGCCGGTCTGCCTACCTTCCCAGAAGGCGCGCTGCAGGTCCCAGGCCTCGTCGTAGGCGAGACGGCCCAACCATCGGGTGCGCAACCGGGTCGGGTCGGCGGCTACCCGGAACTGCCCATCCGAGTCGACCGGGAGCGGGACCGGTTCCGGTGGTCGTGGTCTGTCTAGGTCAGTTGCTGTTCCCAATCCCAGGTCTCCAGGTTGTCCTTGATCCGGCGGAGGAATAGGACCGCGACGGCGCCGTCGAAGGCTCGATGATCCCATGACAGGCCGAGGTAACCCAGTGGCCTGATGGCGATGGCGTCCGCGCCATCGGGCGTGGTGACCACCTTGGGTCGCTTGGCGATCCCGTCGGTCGAGAGGATGGCCACGTTGGGAACGTTGATGACCGGCGCCGACATGAACGATCCGTAGGGTCCCGGATTGGTGATCGTGAACGTACTGGCGGATACGTCATCCGGACCCACCCGACCGCCGCGTGCCCGCACCGCCAGGTCACGGACCTTCCTGGCAAGGGCCCTCAGCGAGTAGTCATCCGCCTTCGGGATGGTGACCACCATCAGGCCGTCCTGGTTGAGGTCGACTGCAATCCCGAGGTTGACATCCTGGTGGAAGGTGGCTGTACGACCCTCCTGGTCGAAAGAGCTGTTGACGACCGGGAAGGCCCGGAGGGCTTCCATCGTGGCGCGGGCGATGAAGGGCAGGTAGGTGAGCGAGAACCCTTCCTGCTGCCGGAAGGACTCGCGATGGGCTTGGCGCACCCTCTCCACCCGCTCGTAGTCGACCTCCATGGATGTCCACACGTGGGCGGCAGTTCGAAGCGAGGCGACCATGTTGTCGGCGATGCGCACCCGCAGGCGGCTGAGCTTGACTGGCTCGTCCATCGGGGGTCCGGGATCGGCCGGTTCGGGTCCGGTAGGCACCGGCGCCGGGGCCGGTTCGGGTGCGGGAGCGGTGGGGGCCGGGGCCGGTTCGGGCGCCGCCTTGATGCTCTCTATGTAGGCGAGTACATCGTTGCGTGTCACCCGGCCGTCGCGTCCGGTGCCCTTGATGACGCTCGGATCGATGTCGTGCTCCCGAGCCAGTCGGCGAACCACCGGCGACAGGAACTTGCGGGGTGCGGGCCGACCGGGCACCGCCGATGTGGTTGCCGGCGCTGGAGCCGGCGGCGGTGGGGGCGCCTCCTCTTCCTCCGCCCGGGGCGCTTCGGCCTCCGCAGGAGCGGCGGCCGGGACGCCCTCGTCGGCCGAGGCGATGACCACCATGGCCGTGCCGACCTCGATCGTCTCGCCCTCGCCCACCAGTATCTCGCTGACCACACCCGCCACCGGTGACGGAACTTCCGTGTCGACCTTGTCGGTGGAGATCTCCACTATGGCCTCGTCGCGGGCGATGGAATCGCCCACCTGCTTCATCCACCGGAGCACGGTGCCCTCCGTTACCGTCTCGCCCAACTGCGGCATGGACACTGTGGTTGGCATGTTTCTCACCTCTCCAGGGGTCGGGGCCTCATCGGCGGACTCAGTGAAGGGGACGACCCGCCGAGGACAGCAAGGTCTCTCCTATCGCCTCGCTCAGGGTGGGATGGGCATGTATGAACGCCGCCACCTCCTCCGGCAGGGCCTCCCAGCCCACCGCGTACATCAGCTCGTGGATCATCTCGCCGGCCTGCGGTCCGACCACGGTGGCACCCACGATAGGCCCGTCGACCTCGTTCACGATCCTCACGAATCCCTGGTTCCTCCCGATGATGCGGGCTCGACCCACGCCCACGAAGGAGTGGTCGTGCTCCTCCACTGCGATACCCGCGGCAGCCGCATCGACCGAAGTGATTCCCACGGAGGCAACCTCGGGATGGGTGTAGACCACGTTGGGAAGGGCCCGGTAATCGACCGGACTGGGCGTTCCGGTGGCGATGAACGTGATGGCTGCCATGGCCTCGGCGAAGGCGCCATGCGCGAGGCCGGGGGTGCCGGCCACGATGTCGCCGACCGCGAACACGCCCGGCTCGGCAGTCTGCATTGTCTCCAGGTCGGTGATGACGAAGCCCCGGTCGGTCTCTGCCCGGACCGTATCCAGCCCCAGGTTCTCGGTCACCGGCCGGCGCCCCACGGCCACCAGCACCGTATCCACCTCGACTCCCGACCCGGCGGCGCCGGTTCCGCCCAGGAGGACAGGACGGTCGCCGGAGTTGTCTAGCGTCGCGGCGGCCTCCAGGAAGAACTTCACCCGCCTGCGCCTCAGCTGCTTCTGGAGCTCGCGGGCGGCGGCCGGCTCGAAGCCGGGAATGATCTGGTCCAGCATCTCGAAGACCACCACCTCGCTCCCGACGTCGGCCAGCAGGCTGGCGAATTCGCAACCCACGATCCCGCCCCCGATGATCCCCACCCGATCGGGCCGCTCGGTCCAGTCGAGCGCATGGTCTGAGCTGACGATCCTCTCGCCGTCATAAGGGAAGCCCGGAAGCTCGATCGGCACCGAGCCGGTGGCGAGGATCACCGCCCGGCCCTCGAGCACCCGGGTGGCTCCGTCGTGATCGACCTCGACCCTTCCCGGTCCGGCCAGCCGGCCCGTGCCCTTGACGACCTCGACCTTCCGCATCCTGAGCAGCCCGGACAGGCCCCTCACCAGGCCGTTCACGATCCGGTCCTTGCGCGCCAGCGCCTTGGGCCAGTCGAAGGAGGTCTCCCCCGTCACCACTCCGAACTCCCCGGCGGAACGAACCGTCGAGTACACCTCGGCGGACTGGAGCCAACTCTTGGCCGGTATGCAGCCCCGCAGCAGGCAGGTGCCGCCTAGCTCATCCTTCTCGACCAGAGCCACCGAGAGACCGAAGTTGTGGGCGTACAGGGCGGCGCCGTAGCCGCCGGGGCCGCCGCCGATCACGATTACGTCATACACCGATGCGTTTCTCCGATTCGCCAAGGGATGCGAGTGGCCTGCCGGCAAGACAACCTGGTGTCATTCCACAGACAGACCACCAGCCTAGTTCGGGCTGAGAGATGCAAACCTCTACCCTCCCGGCATGCCTACCAGGTACCTGATCATCGCGGCGCTGATCACCGCCATGGTGATACTGGTGGGGGTGGGCGCCTGGTTCCTACTCGGAATCCTCTAGTTGCTAGTTGCTAGTAGATAGTTATCGTATACGTCAGTAACTGGCGACTAGAAGACTAGGGACTACGAAAACCTCGATTGCGGGCCTCGGCCAAGGTGTCAGGGCCGAAGCTCTGGATCAGGTTGCGGCCTAGCAGGTCGTCGTTCCCGAGCCTGGCCTCGAGCCGGGCGAGCTGGTCGCCATCGTCGCAGTCGTAGACGATCATCGTGTCCCTGGCGCCGATGAATCGGCTCTTCTCGAACCGGGACAGGCGGGAGGATGCCCCACCGGACACTCAGGCCCCTCTCCCGGTAGCCACCTCGGCTCCGCACATCGGGCAGGGCGCCACGCTCACATCGCCGACGATGAAGCTGAAACCGCACTCGGCTTCCGGGCATCTCGCCCTCCGGGAGGGAGCCTCGGGTGGAGGGGCCGGAGGCACCATGTCCTGGGGCCGGGGTCCGGGACCAGGACCACCTCCGCCGGCGCCGCGCACCTCGTTGGTGACCCCGCAGGCCGGACAGGCATAGCGGCCCGGCGCCATGACCTCGAACCCTGTGCCGCACCGACCGCAGCGCGCCCTCATACAGGTTCCCCTTCCTCGACCGGTTCTCCCATTGCTCCTATGCCCGCCAGGTACGCGGCCTCTACGGCCAGCACCGCGGCTATGTCGGACCGGGAGTAATCGTATCCGCTTGCGGCCAGCTTGGCACGGATGTACTCGATGGCGCTGCCCTCGCCCCCGGCCACCACCCGCAAGCCTTTCCGCCGGCGGGCGGGAACCGCGAGACCTTGAAGGTAGTGGACCGACCACTCGATGATGTGCTGCGCTCCCGCCGGCCGGATCCGGTCCAGTACCTCCGGGTCGAGATGTTCCGCCGCGAAGTCGATGGCGTCGTTGATGACGTAGACCGGTTGACGCTCTGCCCCGTCACCCCTGCGCAGGACCAGGACGGCCACCGACAAGGCGGCCAGGGCCAGGAGGAGGAGTAGCGCCACCCCGAGCGCGATGACGGGAACGGATGGCATGACCGGATCCTAGGACAGTTTCTAGTCCCGAGTCGCTAGTTCTGGCTGGCGGTGTGCTGGACATCACCAACAATGTCTACCAACTACCAACTACCTCCTCCGGAATGGGGAACCCGGTCCAGGAGGTCGTTTCGAACGTGTCCAGGTCCGAGCCCAGCAGGCCGCCTTCCGACACGGTGAAGAGCGTGTCGCCCACCACCAGGGAGCGGAGGATCGGCCAGGGCCCCCAGAAGCGGAGCTCGTCCTCGGGGACGCCGGGCACCTTGGGCTCGTGCTCGACAGTGGCCAGTTGCCGGATGCCTCCGGCGCCGACCGAGAGCACGAAAGCCCCCGCGAAGTAGTCCCAGTAGTCCGACTGGTCGTCGTACTTCCACCAGCCCACCGGCATCACGGCCATGTCCTTCGGCGCCCAGTACAGAAAGGCGCGGTGGTCCCACTCCACGTCCGAATAGGAGTCCTCCACCGTGAACTGATGGATGCGAAGCGGGTTGGCCAGATCGGAGACATCGAACACCGACACCTGGGTGCCCAGCGTCCAACCCCGTTCGTCGGCATCCTGACCGATTCCCAGCAGGAGCCCGTCGCCGATCGGGTGCAGGTAGGCGGAGTAGCCGAGGATCTTGAGCTCACCCACCACCCGGGGGTTCTCGGGGTCGGACAGGTCGACGGTGTAGAGCGGATCGGTCTGGCGGAAGGTGACTATGTAGCCGATCTCGCCGATGAACCGGACGGCGAAGATGCGCTCGCCCTGCCCGAGACCTCCCACGGATCCGACGATCCGTAGCTGCCGGCCATCCCTGGCCAGAACGTCCACCCGGCTCACCGATGGCCGGTTCTCACGGACCCACCAGCTCCACGAAGGGTCATCTGTGGAGGCCACCCGCAGGTACCCGTCGTACTCCGACATGGCGAACTGGTTCAGGAGGAACCCGTCCACCGATCCGCTCGCCAGGTATTCGGGGCCGCCCGAGCCCCCGATGTCGAATTGATGGATGTGGGTGCTGATGGTTTCAGCCTCCCTGATCGCCTTCTCCTCGTCGAGGGCAGCCCAGTCGGCCCAGCGCTGGGTGGCGACGTATAGGTTGGTTGACGACGCGTACACCGTGTCGCCTCCCGACATCACGGTTGACACCGCCTCCGTGCCGATCCCGCCGGCGAGGTCGAAGCTCAGCACGGACAGGAAGTCGAACCCCGAGAACTCCTCGGGTGCGTATGACGAGGCACAGTCGATGAACAGGCCCCGTGAGATGCCGCCCGGGCCCTCGAGCACGTAACCGGGCGCCCAGTCCTCCAGGGTCGATTCCGCGATGGTCATCCGGTTGGCCATCTCGGCCCTGGCCTCGGCCGACCGCGATGCGGGATAGACGAACGGGAGTCGTTCGTGGGGCCGGGAGGAGAGGACCAGGCTGGCCCGCTCGCCTACCAGCCGGGCCGATACGTACCTGCCCTCCACCGTGAGGGTGCCGGTCACTGTCATCTTCCCGGGGTCGGCCAGATCGACCTGCACCACCTGGGTGAGGTCGCCTTCCGGTCCATAGCCGCCGGCCATCAGCAGGGCGGTGCCTTCGCCGAGGAACATCTGGAAACTGTGGAACCTGCCGAGACTCTCGTCCTTGCCCTGCTGGGATTCCCAGGACCAGAGATCGAGCGTCCCCACCAGTTCAGGACTGCCTGACGAGACGTCGATGTAGTGGAGCATGCCATGGGCCACGACGAGGATCCGGCTTCCGTCGGTCTTGACGAGGTCCGGCTCGTCGACGCCGATCTCCTGGACGTTGGTGGTCGAGTAGTCGACGCCGGCTTGCGGGGCCGAGGCGACGCTGTCGGCCGCGGCGGGCTCAGCGCTTTCCTCCATGATCTCGAAATCTGCCTCTTCCACGATGAACGGCTCGGGGTAACGGCCGCCGTCGAGGCCGTAGGGCCCTACCCGTTCCAGCGCCTGCGTCTTGACGTGGCCGATGAACGCATCGCACGAGTCGAACTCCACCAGGGCCGAGGCGAAGAGACCGACCACGGGGTCGGCAGCCGTGCCGGAGACCGTGGAACCGGTGGTAGCGACGGTGGGGCCGGTGGTGGAATCCGTGGAGCCGGCGGTGGGAGCCGTGGTGACGGTGTTTGCAGGTACCGTCCCGCCGGTCGTGGTGATCGCCACCGGTCCCGCGGTAGTCACCGTCGAGTCCGGCGCGCAGGCGCCGACGAGGAGTGCCATGGCGACCAGCCAGCCTGCGTGCTTTCTCATGTTCGGCTCCTTCCAGCAATGATTCTTATGGACGATTCGTCTCTATGACGTACCGGGAGCGCCCTTCGGTTCCCGACCCCTCAGCCGGGCGGGTACCCTTGGGGGCGCACCGCTTCCTCATCAGGAGATCCACGCATTGACCGACCCGGGCCCTTTGCTGGCCGTAGATGACCTGCACGCGTCCGTCGACGGGGAACCCATCCTGCGCGGCGTCAACCTCACCGCCCGTAGGGGCGAGATCCACGCCATCATGGGGCCGAACGGCTCTGGGAAGTCCACCCTGGCCAAGGTTCTGATGGGACATCCCGGGTACGAGGTCACCTCCGGAACGGTCTCCTTCAAGGGGGAAGACATAACGGAGGCCGATCCCCCCACCCGGGCCAACATGGGGATGTTTCTCGCCTTCCAGTATCCGGAGGAGATCCCCGGCGTATCGGTGGTCAACTTCCTTCGCACCGCGCTGAGCAACCGGACCGGCGTCGATTACACCGTGCTGGAGTTGCGGTTGCGGGTAATGGACGCGATGGAGTCGCTCGGCATGGACGCCAGCTTCGCCGACCGCTACGTGAACCAGGGCTTCTCCGGGGGCGAGCGCAAGCGCAACGAGGTGCTGCAGATGGCCGTCCTCGAGCCGGAACTGGCCATCATGGACGAGACCGACTCCGGACTGGACATCGATGCCCTTGGGGTGGTGGCCGAAGGGGTGAACCGCCTGGCAGGGCCCGAGCGCGGGTTCCTCGTCATAACCCACTACCAGCGGCTACTCGACTACGTCACTCCCGACCATGTTCACGTGCTGGTTGATGGCCGGATCGTGAGGTCCGGCGGGGCCGGCTTGGCCCGTCAGCTGGAGGAGGAAGGATACGAAGCCTTCCGAGCCGTCCCGGCGCCATGATCGACACCGACGCGATACGCAGCGACTTTCCGATCCTGGAGCGCAGGATCAACGGCCGCAGGATGGCCTTCCTCGACTCTGCGGCAAGCTCGCAGAAGCCCGTGCAGGTACTCGATGCGATGGCGGACATCTACCGCAACTCCTATGCCAACGTCCATCGGGGCGCCTACACCCTCTCCCACGAGGCCACCGAAGCCTACGAGGAGGCCCGCCACAAGGTGGCCGTCTTCCTGAACGCCACCTGCGACGAGGAGATCATCTTCACCCGTAGCGCCACCGCGGCGATGAACCTGTTCGCTTACGGATGGGGCCTCAACAACCTCCGGTCGGGGGATCGGATCCTGACCAGCGTGATGGAGCACCACGCCAATATCGTGCCCTGGCACATCATCGCCCGCCACACCGGGGCGGAGCTGCGCTACATGGAGTTGACCGACGGTTTCCGGCTCGATCTGGAAGGTGCTCGCGACCGGTTCGACGATCGGGTCAAGGTGGTGGCGGTATCGGGGATGTCCAACGTGTTGGGCACCATGCCACCGGTGGGCGAGATCGCCCGCCTGGCTCACGAGGTAGGGGCGGTGCTCCTGGTCGACGGCGCCCAGCTGGTTCCTCACGCTCCGGTGGACGTCCGGACTCTCGGGGCCGACTTCCTGGGATTCTCGGGCCACAAGATGCTCGGGCCGACCGGCATCGGGGTCCTGTGGGGTCGGAGGACGCTGCTGGAGAACATGGAGCCGGCCGAGGGTGGGGGCGAGATGATCCGTGATGTCCGGCTGCACGAGTCGGACTGGGCGGAGGTGCCCCACAAATTCGAGGCCGGCACCCCACCGTTCGTGGAGGCGATCGGCTTGGGCGCGGCGGTGGACTACCTGTCCGCCGTCGGGATGGACAACGTTCTCCAACACGACCGGGAACTCACCGGCTACGCGCTGGAGCGGCTTGCGGAGGTCCCCGGCCTTACCGTTCAAGGCCCGGCCGACACCGTTGACAGGGGTGGCGCGATCAGCTTCGACCTGGCCGGCATCCACGCCCATGACGTCGCCACCATCCTCGACCAGGAGGGAGTGGCGGTGCGGGCCGGGCACCACTGCGCCAAGCCGTTGCTCCGGAGCCTGGGCCTGGCGGCCTCGACCCGGGCATCGTTCTACGTCTATAACGTGCCCGAGGACGTGGACGCCCTGGTGGACGCTCTTGGCGTGGCCCGGCGCATATTCGGACTCGACAGCCTTTGAGGGACCGGGAGTGCCGGAGGCGAGCGGTCCCGTAGTGTCCACGAACCGCCTGCGCTCTCCAGGAGGGGACCGAAAAGTGTCCAGTTGCCAGGTATCACGCAATGGAACCCCAGGTCAAGGTATCGCGGGCCAACCCATTCCCGTCTTCTTCAGCACCCTCCTATGGTTGGACGCTCATGGCGCTTGAAGATCTCTACCGCGAGGTGATCCTCGACCACTACCGGAACCCCCGTAACCGGCAGGCCCTCGGAAGGGCCAACGCGGTCGCCGACGGCAACAATCCGCTGTGCGGCGACGACGTCCGGGTCGAATTGCTGATCGAGGGGGGCGAGGTCACCGCGATCGGGGTAACCGGTCACGGATGTTCGATATCGCAGGCCTCGGGATCGATGATGGGTGACGCGGTCAAGGGCCGGAGCATCGAGACGATCCGGATCCTCACCGGACGGTTCAAGGGCATGATGAGCATCGACGGCGCCGGTGATCCCGGGCTCGATCCGAACCGGCCCGGCGCGGTGCTGGGTGATCTGGAAGCACTCCAGGGTGTTCGCAAGTTCCCGGTCCGGATCAAGTGCGCCAACCTGCCCTGGACCACTCTGGAAGAGGCCATCAATAACTTTGTTGCTAGCACATAGCAACTAGAGGATGCCGCCTTCGGTCATCCGCTTGATGTCCAGCACCTGATCCAGCTCCTCCGCCTCCATCAGACCCATGTCGAGCACCACGTCACGGATGGTACGGCCGGAGGCGTATGCCTCCTTGGCCACCTTGGCGCCCATGTCGTAGCCGATCCGGGGGTTGAGGGCGGTGACCACCGCCAGATTGCTCTCCGCCAGCCGGCGAGCCCGTGCCGCATCCGCCTCGATGCCGTCGACGCAGCGCTCCCGGAGATTGGACGCGGCGCTGGACAGCAGCCCGATCGACTCCAGGAGGTTGTGGGCCATCATCGGCATCATCACGTTGAGCTCGAAGTTGCCGTTGGCGCCTCCCCAGGCGATGGCCGAGTCGTTTCCGATCACCTGCGCGGCAACCTGGCACACCATCTCGGGAATGACCGGATTGACCTTTCCCGGCATGATCGAGGAACCCGGCTGGAGGGCGGGAAGCCTGATCTCGCCGAGACCCGTGCGGGGTCCGGACGCCAACCAGCGGAGGTCGTTGGCGATCTTGAACAGGGACACCGCGACGGTCTTCAGGGCGCCTGAAGCCATCACGACCGCATCCTTACCGGCCTGGGCTTCGAAGTGGTTGGCGGCCTCCCGGAGAGGGTAACCGGTCCTCCTCGCCATCAGCCCGATGACCGAAGCCGCGAACCCGTGCGGCGCGTTGATCCCCGTGCCGACGGCCGTGCCTCCCAGGGCGAGTTCGTCAAGGTCGGGCAGCACCCCAACCAGGCGCTCCACGCCCTTGGCCACCTGCGCCGCGTACGAGGAGAACTCCTGGCCGAGCGTCACCGGCGTGGCGTCCATCAGATGGGTGCGGCCCGACTTGACCACGTCCCCGAAGTCGGCGGACCGCTCCTCCAGTGATCGAGCCAGCGCCTCCAGGGCCGGCAACAAGTCCTCGCGAATGGCGGCGGCAGCCGCCACGTGCATGGCGGTGGGGATCACATCGTTCGAGGACTGGCCGAAGTTCACGTGATCGTTCGGATGGACCGAACGGTCCCCGATGGACCCTCCGAGCAACTGCGCGGCCCGGTTGGCGATGACCTCGTTGGCGTTGGTGTTGGTGGAGGTACCCGACCCGGTCTGGAAGACGTCGAGCACGAACTGGTCGTCCAAGAGGCCGGACATGACCTCATCGGCCGCCTGCGACACGGCCGCGGCGGTTCCGGCCGGTAGATGACCGTCCGCGCCCGCCACCTGCGCGGCCGAGCCCTTGATCAGACCGAGCGCCCAGATGAACCAGCGGCCGAACCTACGGTCGGAGATGGGGAAATTCTCGACCGCTCGCCGGGTCGAGGCGCCGTAGAGAGCATCCGAAGGGATCTCCACCTCCCCCATGGAGTCCTTCTCGATCCGGAAGCGCACCAACCCCTCACCTTCGTGACCTCGACCCGCGCCCTTGCGGCAGGCATGGCGAGTGTACCCGGCTCGGCATTCCGGTCAGGACAGTCGGACAGACCCCGATGGCGGCGAACAGTGGGTCTACAGGCCCAGGCGCTCCATCCGGTCGGGATACCGCTGCCAGTCCTTCTCGACCTTCACCCTGAGATCCAGAAACACCCGCCGCCCCAACGCCTCCTCCAGTTCGCGCCGCGCCGCGGTGCCGGCGTCGCGCAGGTTGGCACCTCCCGCCCCCACAACGATCCCCTTCTGGGACTCCCGCTCCACGTATATGACCGCCTCGATACGGGTCAGGCCATCCTCCCGGACCTCGATCCCCTCGGTCTTGACGGCTACCGAGTGGGGTAATTCCTGCCGGAGCCCGGGTAACAACTTCTCACGCACCGTCTCGGCGATCAGAACCTCGTCCGGCCGGTCGCTCACCACATCGGGTGGATACAGGGCCGGACCTTCCGGTAGGCGGGGAATCAGCTCGGCCACCACCCTCTCCATGCCGTCGCCCTCGAGAGCCGAGACCGGGATGTAGGCGCCGAAGTCCCACAGTGCCGCCTCGCCCAGCCGCTCCGCCACGCGACCCTTGCGAGCCGCGTCCACCTTGTTGACGATCAGGATCACTTGCTCCGGTTCCACCGAATCGAGGAGGTGTTCTGCGATGCGGCGGTCTCCGGGGCCCACCCGGGCGGTGGCGTCGATGACGAACACCGTGCAGTCGGCGTCGGTCAGGGTCCGGTATGCGGTCGAGTTGAGCCGCTCGCCCAGGGCGGTCCGGGGGCGATGGAGCCCGGGCGTGTCCACGAAAACGATCTGGGCGGCGGGGTCTTCCACCGTCAGAACACCCCGGACGCTCAATCGGGTGGTTTGCGGACGCCGGGACGTGATGGTGACCTTCTGGCCGACCAGGCTGTTGATCAACGTCGACTTGCCTACGTTGGGCCGCCCCACGACCGCGACGAATCCGGAACGCACGCCGACCTCAGCCCCAATTATTCATGGATGGGGGTTTGTGCGGATGAGGGTGATGGGTGCTCCGTGTTCCTAATCCGGGTCGGTGTGCTGGGCACATGAATAATCAGGGCTAGGGAGCGGTGTTACCCACCCGGTGGACCAGCACGCGCTCCACCCGCCGACCCTGGACCCGGTCGGCGACCAGCACCGCCTCACCCATCTCGAAGCGTTCCCCCACTATGGGAACCCGGCCGGCCAGCCCCAGCACCAGGCCCCCCACCGTGTCCCACTCATCGTCGGGAAGATCGGCGCCCAGGACCCGGTTGAGGTCGTCCACCGACAACCGGGCGGCCACCAGGAAGCCGCCGTCATCCAGAGGCTGCACCATGGGAGCCTCGGTGTCGTACTCGTCGACGATCTCGCCGACCAGCTCCTCGATCAGGTCCTCGATGGTGACCAGCCCGGCGGTCCCGCCGAACTCGTCCACGGCGATAGCGATGTGGATCTGGCGCGACTGCATCTCCCGCAGCAGGTCGCGCACCGGCTTGGACTCGGGTACGAAGTACGGGTCGCGGGAGAGTTCGGTGACGGGCTCCGGATCCCGTGAGGCCGCCACCCGGCCCAACAAATCCTTGGCATAGACCATCCCGACGATGTCGTCAGTCCCCTTGCCGGTGACAGGCACCCGCGAGTAGCCGCAGTCCAGGATGAGATCCAGGGCCTCGGTGGTGGTGCTGGCGGCGCCGAGCGTCACCATGTCCGTCCGTGGCACCATCACCTCGCGCACGATGGCATCGGAGAACTCCAGGACCGAGGAGATCATGCGGATCTCCTCTTGATCGGACGGGTCGTGGTCGCCGTTGGCCTCGGCCAGGGCCGGGGCGATGTCCTCCTCGTCCTCGATCAGGTCCCCCGCCCGCCCGCCGATCGAGATGGCCAGTCGCAACAGCCTGGCCATCCGGTATGCGATGCGGTGGGGTCGCTTCCGGCCGGCCGAGCGGGGCCACAGATCTCCGAGCAGCACGATCATCACGGCCGCCAGGACCAGCGCCATCACCAGCCGCGAACCGCTCAGCGTGGTACCCGTAGCCCAGGCCGCCGATAGGGCGGCGCTCACCAGGAGGGTGGTGTGTATAAGGGAGATGGCCGGCCGTATGCGGGGACGGTCCTCCAGCAGGCCCGCCACGATCCCGGCGCCCTCCCGGCCATCCGCGGCGTCGTGCAGGGCATCGGCGCGAGGCGTGCGGACCAGCGACTCGCCCGCCGCCCGGAGTGCCGCCGCCAGCGCGAGCACCGCCACCGCCGCCGCCCAGGCCAGCCAGTTCATCGTCGCTCCATTCCGATCGCCGCCAGAAGGTGCCGCTCCCGCGATTCCATATGTTCCGCCTCCGAGTCCGACTCGTGGTCGTAACCGATCAGATGCAGCAACCCGTGGGTGACCATGAGCGCCATCTCCTCCTCGTACGCCATGCCGAGGCGCCGCGCCTGGCCGCGGACGTAACCGGGAGCGACGATCACATCGCCCAGCGCGTACGGAACGCCTGCACCGGTCCGGGCGGCGCTCTCCCGGTGACCCACCCCGGGGGGCGCTAGAGGGAGCGCCAGCACGTCGGTGGGCCCGTCCCTGCCCAGGAACCGCTGATTGTGTGCCGCCATGTCATCATCGGTAACGAGCATGATCCCCACCTCGGTGGACGGCGGCATGTCCTCGTTCTCGAGCACGACCTCGGCCAAGACGCGGAGGGCATCCGCGTCCACCGGCAGGTCCTGACGGTTCGACAGGTGAATCTCCACGGGCTAGTGGTCTCCCTGCGAAACAACCAGGCGTGCTATGGCGGTCATCGGCGCCCCTCGCTGCGTTCCGCTTCCTTGACGTACCGCTGCGGGTATGCCTTCGTCAGCGGGCCTTGCGAGGAACACCGCTGCCGACGCCATACCACACCGCCATTTCACAGACAGACCACAGTGGTCTCCCTGCCAGAGGGCTTGGCGTGCTCCGTCGGCCATCAGTGTCGGGGTCGATCGGCGGTCGGTCAAGCCGGGTCTCCTTCGGGGAAGTCCGGATAGGGGATGCGCTGGTGGTAGTGCCCCACGAGCGCCTTGACCATCGCTCCCTTCACCCTGCTGAGATCCCCCAGCGTCACGTCCGAGGCCGAGAGCTGGCCGTCGGCCACCTTCTCCCCCACCACCTTCTCCACCAGGTGCTCGATGCGTTCGGGCGTGGGTTCCTCCACCTGGAAGACCGCCCGGCAGGCGCCTTCTACGGAGTCGGCCAGCATCACGATGGCCATTTCCTTCTTGACCGGCTTGCGCCCGGCGTGGCGGTAGTCCTCGCGGTCCACGGCGTCGTCGCCGTATTGCTTCCGAGCCTTGTTGTAGAAGAAGTGCATGATGCCGTCGCCATGGTGGGTGATGACGGCTTCGGCCACGTCCCCGGGGATCCGGAACTTCCGCGCCAGCGTCAGCCCGTCCAGCACGTGGCGGCGCAGCACCTCGGCGGACCGCAGGGGGGGCATCTCGTCATGGGGGTTCTGGATGCCGAACTGATTCTCGATGAAGAACTGTGGGTGCTCGGTCTTGCCGAGATCGTGGTAGTAGGCGCCCGCCCGGGCCAGCAAGGGGTTGGCGCCCACCGCTCGGGCCGCTCGATCGGCCAGCGTCCCCACCATCAGGGAGTGGTTGAAGGAGCCGATGGCCTTCTCCTCGAGGAGGCGGAGCGCGGGATGGTTGCGATCGGTCAGATCCAGGAGTCGTAGCGAGGTGGTGATGTCGAACACGATCTCCAGGACGGAGAGCAGCGAGCTTCCCACCAGCCACGAGATGGCGCCGCCGCCGACCGCGAACGCCGCCGACCGGAGAATGCTGATGTCCTGCGGGAAGAACCAGGCGATCAGAGCCGCGAAACCCCCGCACATCGCCATGATGTACAAGCCCGCCCGTCGCAGGTCGCGCCGGGCCGAGATGGACGAGACGAACGGGATCGGGACCAGCACCGACAGGCCGGCGTACAGCGTGTAGCCCGGATCGGTAGTGGCAATGGACGTCATCGACCCCACCACCACGGCCATCAGGACCGCGGTCCGGGCGTCGAACAGGATGGCGGTCATCAGGCCGAAGGCAGCCGCCGGCATCAGGAAGCCGATCGCTCCGTCTCCCCCGGCCGCGAACACGGCCGCCCCACGGGCGGACACCGCCGCGAGCACCACCAGCAGGCCGAACAGCGACATGCGCCGCATCGAGTTCCAGACGCTCGGTTGGAACCTGTGCAGGTAGAGCGCCGGCAACCCCACCACGATGGCCACGGCTGCGGCCAGCGCCACGTAGCGGGGCGCCGCCCGCCCGAGCAACCTCGCATCGGACAGCGTCGCCTCGATCTCCTCCGTTACCTCCTGGCCCTCCTCCACGATCACGTCACCGGCTTCATACTGGGTGGTCAGAGGCACGACCTCGCCCGCCTTCTCCTCGCGGAGACCCTCGGTAGCCACGGCATCGACCGTCTTGTTCGCCGCCAGGAACACGGTGGCCACTTCCGGCACCAGCTGGGAGACCTGCTGCCAGACAGCCGAATCGGCCGCCGGAAGCTGCACGAACCTCGGCGTGGAGCGGAGTTGTATCTGGACCTCGCGCAGGTTCTCGCTGAGGATCCCGCCATCGGTGTTGAGGGCCTCGGTCGCCAGCAGGAGCGTCTCGCGCTCTATCGAGAGCAGCCACGGCTCCTCCCCCCGGATCTCGCGCAGGACGTCGCCGGTGGCGATGTCCACTAGGAGCGAGACCGCACTGTCGGAAAGCAGCAGGCCGCTCGCCCGGAGGCTGGCCAGCTGGATGTCCCTGGAAGCCACGGCGGGGCGCAGGGGAATATGGATTGTCTGCGTCTCCTGGCCATCCACGAGCTCCGCGTCCTGGTAAAGGAGCTGCTCCGGTCCGGTCAGCCGGTCGGGAACGGAGTCGGTATCGATGAGAACGGCCGCCGGTCCAGGCGCCATCCGTCCGAGCGTGTAACGGCCGTCCGAAAACGTGACCGTCTCGAAGCGGGTGCCGGTAGCGTCGTAGGCCACCACCCTCACGTCGCCCAAGCCGTAATCCACCGCCAGGTTGAAGAAGCCGTTGGCGTCGGTATCGATGAACACCCGACCGTTGACGCCGGCCGTCGCTGCCACAGCGGCGGGCAGGGTGGTGGGCGTGGGCGCCTCCTGGGTGACCGTGGTCGACTCCTGCCCCGCCTCCGCGCCCGGATCGACGGTCGTGGCAACGGTGGTCGCGACGGTCGTCGCAACGGTCGTCGTGGTAGCGGCCGTCGGGCGGACCACGGTGCTGGTGGTGGTGACCACCGGAAGCGGGCGGGCGCCCTGGTCAAAGGTCGCGGCCCGTAGCGACTGGAAGAAGGCCCGGATGTCGTTGATCACGATGGCGTCGATCTCCTCGTGCCTCCCGTACACGGGGTCCACGGCATCCCGGGCCGCCTGGAGGGCGAGCTCGGTGGCAGCCGTGTCCTGGATCTCGATCGGGGACTCGGCCACGAAGGCCTGGGGCGCCGGCTCCCCCACCACCACCTGGACGGTGGTGAACTCCTGGTTGATCAGCATGCCGGCCCACGAGAGGGCGGCGGTCGCCACCAGGATCAGCCCGGTGATGACGGCCTTGACACGACTGCTCATCGGCCGGGCGCCCGGCTGTCGGCCGCCTCGTAGGCTTCCACGATCTCTGCCACCAGACGGTGGCGAACGACATCGGCGGCGCCCAGGTGTACCACCGCCACGTCCCGCACGTCCCCCAGGATGGACCGGGCGTGGACCAGCCCCGACAGACGGTCCGGTGGCAGATCGACCTGGGTGGCGTCGCCGGTGATGATCATCTTCGAGTTGAACCCCAGCCGGGTCAGGAACATCTTCATCTGGGCCCGGGAGGTGTTCTGCGCCTCGTCCAGCACCACTATCGAGTCGTTGAGGGTACGGCCCCGCATGTAGGCCAGCGGGGCGATCTCGATCGTCCCCCGCTCTATGTAGCCCATGACATCGTCGGGCCCGAGCATCTCGTACAAGGCGTCGTACAGCGGGCGGAGGTAGGGGTTGAACTTCGCCTCGAGGTCGCCGGGCAGGAAGCCGAGCCTCTCTCCGGCCTCGACCGCCGGCCTGGTGAGGACTATCCGCTTGACCTTTCCCGTGATCAGGGACTCGGTGGCGGCCGCCATGGCCAGGTAGGTCTTGCCGGTCCCGGCCGGTCCGATCCCGAAGACGAGAGTCGACCGGCGGATCGCCTTGACGTAGCGGAGTTGGCCGACCGTCTTGGGTCGGATGATCTTGCCGCGGGCCACCTCGATGGTCTCGCCCAGCACACCGCTGGGAGAGGGCACCGAGTCGTTGACCATCTCTATCACCCGATTCACACCTTCCGGCTCCAGACTCATGCCTCGCTGGACGAGCATCAGCAACTCCTCCGCCACTTTGTGGGCGCGGCGGGCCGCCCGCTCCTCGCCCTGGAACACGATCTCGTCACCACGCGCCACGATCACGGCTTCGGGGTAGGCCGACTCCACCATCCGGAGGTGGGAATCCCGTTCGCCGAGCAGGTCCAGCATCAGGCTGATACCGGGAACATGCAGGGTGAGGGCAGGCGGCGCGGAGGGAAGCATTAACGCGGTAGGGCGATGGTGCGGAGCTCCAAAGGCCCGTTCAGGATACCACGAGCGGCTGGACTATCGATGACCACCACTAGTTCTCTTTCGTGTTTCTTGCCGCGCATGGCAGGCCGAACCCGCGCAGCGGCGCCTCAAAGGAGTTCTTCACCGCCGGCATCGGCGAACTGGCGTAGCAGCTTGCGCTGGGACCGGCTGAGCCTGGTGGGCACCACCACCTTGACGCGCAGGTAGAGGTCACCTCGACGGGAGGTGCGGAGGCGCGTGACCCCCTTGCCCGGCACCCGGATGACTTCCCCGGGCTGGGATCCGGCCGGCACCCTGATCCGATGAGTCCCGCCGTCGAGGAGGGGCACCTCCACGTGGGTGCCGAGCGCCGCGGCGGCGACACCCACCTCGACCTCGCTGATCAGGTCGTCCCCATCGCGCTCGAAGACGGGGTGCGGCTCTATGACCAGATCGATGTAGAGGTCGCCGGCGAGGGCCCCGCGGCGACCGGCCTCCCCCCGGGTCGGGAGACGGAGGCGGTTACCCGCCTCCACGCCGGCGGGAATGTCGACCTGTACCGTCTTCTCACCCTCACGGGTTCCCTCTCCACGGCAAGTGCCGCAAGGATCGGCCAGTACCGACCCGTCTCCCCGGCACGAGCGGCAGGTGGTGAGGGTCATCAACGAGCCGAACACGCTCCGGCGGGCCATCCTCACCTGGCCGCTCCCTCCGCAGATCCGGCACGCATGGAGACCGGCGCCGTCTCCGGAACCCGAACCTCCGCACGGTTCGCAGGTCAGAGCGGTCCGGAAGGCGACTGCTTTCTCGACCCCGAAGGCGGCCTCCTCCAGAGTCAGCACCACGTTGACCCGTACGTCCCGCCCGCGATTGACCCGTGGCTCCCGGGTAGATGACCCGAAGACGCTGCCGTCGCCGAAGACCGAGCGCAGCAGGTCGTCAAGAGAGCCCGAACCCTGGAAGAAGGCGCCCGGATCGAGCGTCTCCCCGCGGTCGTACCGGGCTCGCCGCTCGGGATCCGACAGGACTTCGTATGCCTCGGCCACCTGGCGGAAACGAGCCTCGGCCGTGGGGTCATCGGGATTGGCGTCGGGGTGGGACTCCCTGGCCAGCCGGCGGAAGGCCCGCTTGATCTCGTCTCGGGACGCGTCGCGCCCGACATCCAGAATGCGGTAATAGTCGGCCATCGCGGTCTCTCTGCCGTCGGTACGGATCAGCTCTCGCCGAGGCTCTCGTCGAGGCCGACACCGATCTCCTCCAGGACCCGGATGGTCCGGCCGTAGTCCATCCTCATCGGTCCCAGCACTCCGAGCCGGCCGCCGGGACCGGAAGACTCCTCGCCGTAGGTGGTGGTCACGAGAGAGATGTCCGAGGCGGAGTCGATGCCCAGCTCGGAGCCGATCCGCACCTCGGTACCGGCAGGGAGGTGCCCCAGTACCTCAAGCAGGGACGCCTCCCGCTCCAGGACGTCGAGGACGCCCTGGACCTTGGAGAGCTCACCCCAGGCAGCCGTCAAGTGGGGCGCCGAACCCATGTACAACTCGTGGTCCGGTGCAGCTGTGCTCTCGAAGGCAGCGGCCGCCTGCCGCAGGATCGCTGCCGCCCCCTCGGTGGGGTTAGCAAGGGACATCGACTCCAGGTCGAAGCACTCGGACATCGGGGCGCCGACCTGGAAGCGACGGATCAGCGCCTCGGCCTCCCGCACCTCGGATCCGCCCACCGGTTCAGGCAGCTGCAGGAGCGTCTGGGATACCCTTCCGGCCAGCGTCACCAACACCATGAGGACCGTATCGGCGGTGGTGCGGACCAGGTGCACCCCGCGGATGACCTCGTTGGCCATGCTGGGGCCGGTCACCACCGACGGGAAGTGGGTGATCTCGCTGAGCAGGGCGGACGTGGCCTTGAGCAGGCGGCCCAACTCCGTCTGGACCGATGCGAAGAATTCGGCCACTCGGGCGGAGGCAATAGGAGTCTCTGGTGGACGCATCAGGCTGTCCACGTAGTAGCGATAGGCCTGCGGGGTCGGGACCCGCCCGGCGGATGTATGAGGCTGGAAAGCGTACCCGGCAGCCTGGAGGGCTACCAGTTCGGTCCGGATCGTCGCGCTGGAAACGGCCAGGTTGCCCGCCTCGAGAATGGCGCGGGAACTGACCGCGCCACCCGTCCGGATGTGCTCCTCGATCATGATGCGCAGGATGCGGGCCCGCCGACCGTCCAACATGGCCGGATATGATACCCACGCCTAGCCCCGATTATTCATGGATGGGGGTTTGGCGGATGCCGGGAACGGATGCTCCGATTTCCGGGGCTGGGGTTATGACCCATTTGACGGCCCCATTCTCCGGCCGGACATGGAATCAACCGCCGGGTGAAGGGCGACCGCCCGCAAATGATGTGGTTGAGACGGCCTGATCGTGTCGGTGTGCTGGGAACATGAATAATCAGGCCTACAGGCCCTGCCAGGGGACGATTGCGGGAGGCGGCTCCGTTGGAACGGTCGGATAAGCCTGCTAGCCTCGCGGCTCTCGCATTCCCCACCTTTTCGAAGAGATGCCACACACCAAGTCACAGGAAAAGCGCGACCGGCAGGCCATTGCCAGCAGAGCCCGTAACCGGGCTGTCCGTTCGGAGTTGAAGACCCGGGCACGGCACGTGGACGAGGCCGCCGCGAGCGGCGACCGTGAGGCCGCCCAGCAGGCTCTGCGGATCGCCCAGAAGCGCATCGATCAGGCCGTGGCGAAGGGGGTTCTCAAGAAGAACACCGCCAACCGCCGGAAGGCCAAGCTAGAGCGTCTAGTCGCTAGTTCCTAGTCTTTAGTTGCTAGTTATTGGTTAAGTTAGCAACTAGCAACTAGCCCCGATACCAGTAGCAGAGGGCGGTCACCAAGCGCTCCAGGGTCGGTAGGTGGGTCTCCTCCGGCATGCCCTTCAGCGTGGCGTCAGCCCTGCGCACCGCGTCCACGGCCTTGTTCAGGTCCTCCCGCGATATAGCCCGCCTCGCCTTCCACGCCTTCCGGGTCGGGAAACCGTCGGGCTTGGCGCCGGTCCACTCCGCGAAGGTGGCGATGTCCGGAGCAGCCGCCGCCAGTGCCCTCCTCCGGAGGTCGTTCTCGATCGCCGCCACGAGGACGAGAGGGTGCCCGTGGGTGAGGAAGTCATGGAGCCGGTGGATGGCCTCGTCCACCACTCCCCTGGCCAAGGCGTCTGTCAGCTTCCAGAGGGGTTGATCCGGCCGGTTGCGGAACCGGTCCAGGATGATCTCGTCGGTCACCGGACCCTCGACGGTGCTCAACTGCTCGAGGGCCTGGTCGAGGGCGCCCAGGTCGGATCCGAAGCGCTGGATGAGGGCTTGAGTGGCGTCGGAGCGGAGGCGCAACCCGCGCCGGCGGGCAGCGGTGCGCAGCCACCCGGCCACATCCCGGTCCGCCAGCTTGCGAACTGGTACCACCTCCGCGTTCCTCCTCACGTACGCGGCCAGCGGCGCCGGGAGCTTCCCGCTCGTGACCAGCACTACCGGCCGGCTCCCGTCGGCGTGGTGAGCGAGGAGATCGGCCAGGACGTTGGCCTCGTCGGCCCGGAGGAGGTGAGCATCCATCAGCATGAGGCCCGTGCGCCCGCCGAACAGGGATCCGGACTGCAGGGCGGGCACGACCGGCTCGACCTCGGGACGCAGCATGCCCTCACCCCCTACCGACTGGCCCCGGCCCGGCACGTCGATCCGGATGACTTCGGAAGGCTCGAACCCGGCGCCGGCGAACAAGTCGCCTGCCCGGTCGAGCAGACCCCGCCGGTCACCCGGACCGGGATTCGGTGGGCCCCTCAGATGGGTGAGAGCCTTCACTCGAGGATCCGGACCAGTGGTCTAGAGATTCCAACCCCCGCCGACCTGGATGAAGGCGCCGGTCACGTAGCCGGCCTTCTCGCTCATTAGGAAGCTGACCGCTTCCAGTACGTCGTCCGCGGTGCCGTGGCGTCGTGCCGGTATGCGGGCCCGATCCGGTAACGGCCGGGAGTTCTCCAGGACGCCGGGCAGGATGGCGTTGACGGTAACGCCGTGACCGGCTTCCGCCCGGGCCATGGTCCGGGTGATCATCAGCACTCCCATCTTGCCGATGTGGTACGGAAGGGTACGGGGCCGGGCGGTGATCCGGTCGGCGCCCGCGTCGGAGATGTTGATGATCCGGCCCCCCTGCTCGCGCAGGAGGGGTAGCAAGGCCCTGGACACGAAGTAGGTGGCCGTGGCCGTCGACGCGATCTGGGACTCCCACTCGTCCGCGGTCAGTTCCTCGTAGTCCTTGAGCAGGAAGAGGCCGGCATTGTTGATCAAGACGTCGAGTCCCCCCAGCTCCTGGCCGATGGTCATCGCCATCCTTTCCACGTCCTCCGGGTCGGTGACGTCCGCCCGGACGGACAGTGCCCGGCCCGGCCCGTCCCGGATCGCCTCGACCAGCCGCTCGGCTTCCGCATCGCTGGAGCGATGGTTTATGACCACGGTGTGTCCCCGGCCGGCGAGCCGGATCGCCAGGGCCGCCCCCAGCCCCCCCTCGTCCCCTCCCGACCATCGGCCGGCCCCGGTGATCAGGATCCGCTTGGACTGACTCGTCATCGCCATCGGTCCGGATCGTAGCGATGGGTCCGTTGGACCGATCCGGATCGTCAGAGCCCGAGGCCGATCACAACGTCACCCTCCCGGTCGGTGCGGCGCACCTCCATCCCGGCTCGCCGGAGTGTTGCCAGCAACGTCTCGGAGGGATGTCCGAACCGGTTGGGTCCGACGCTGACCACGGCCACGGAGGCGCCCGTCCCCACCAACCACTCCGGATCGGAGGTTGCGGCGCCCTGGTGGGGAACCTTCAGCACGTCCACTCGGGGAGGCTCCAGATCGGCCTGGGAAACACGTTCCATGTCCCCGGACAGCAGCACCGTCCCGCCACCGAGTGTGGCCCGGATGGCGATCGACTGGTCGTTGGGAGAGGCATACCTGCGGGCCGGACCCAGCACCTCGAGCCAGATGGAGCCGATCCGGTGCACGCCGAGACTCGGGACGGTGACCCGGGTCACCTGCTCGGCGGCCTCGACCAGCTTCGTGTACTCGTCCGGCTGGGCGGGGAAAGGCGCGTACCACATCTGGCCGACCGGAAGAGATCCGATGACGTCCGCCAGTCCACCGTAGTGGTCATGATGGGCGTGAGACAGGACCAGCAGGTCAACCGCTCTCACACCGAACCGGGCCAGCCCGGCCCTGACCTTGGCGCCATCGCTTCCCCCGTCGACCAGCACCGTCTCCCCGCCCTCGCCCAGCAGCAACAGCGCATCGCCCTGCCCCACGTCGAGGGCCACGAACGCCGGCCCGACCGGAGCGCCCACCACCGCGTGCGGAGCGGCGAAGACCGTCAAAGAGCATGCGAGCATGCTGGCGGCCAGCAAGGCCACCGGGCGCAACCGGCAGGACAGGGCGACCAGCCCGCACCCGGCGAACGGCAGGGCGGCCATCCATCCGATCTGCGGAAGGGTTGACGAGAGATCGGCGATTCCGAGGACCGCCCGAGCCGGCAGGGCTCCTGCCTCCACCAGCGCATCCATGCCCGTGACGGCTCCGGCCCCTCCCAGCCCCGTTGCCGCCACCACGAGCGGAGCGGCCACCACGTTGGCGACCGGAGACCACAGCGGAAGCTGCCCGATCGCGAGCAGGAGAATCGGGGCCACCGCGAGCTGGGCGCCGCAGGCGGCTCCCAGCGACGTGCCGAGCCACCGGGGGCGAAGGCCGGGGAACCACCCGGTTCCGACCACCACTCCGGCCGTGGCGGCCACCGAGAGTTGGAACCCGAGGCTGTAGGCCAGTTCCGGGGACACCAGGAGGAGCAGCCCCACCCCGACCCCTATCACCCTCCAGATGTCCGGGCGCAGGCCGAAGGGGCGCGCAAGCAGGACCAGCCCCGCCATGGTCGCGGCCCGCACCACCGACGGGTCCGGCCCGATGAGGAGGACGAAGAAGGCCAGGCCCGCCAGGCCCAGGATTGCTCGGCGGATGGAACTCCAACCCAGGGGGCCGGCCACCAGGAACAGGGCGCCCAGGAAGAGCGCCACGTTGCTTCCGGACACGGCCACGAAGTGCGACAGCCCGGCGCGGCGCATCGCCTCCTCCTCCCACGGCCGCAGGTGCGAGACATCCCCGAGCAGGAAGCCTGCCAGGAGCGCCCTTCCCCGGTCGGTTTCCGGTCGGAGGCGATCGATGATGAGGGAGCGAACTCGAGCGGCCTGTCCGGCCATCCATCCGACCCCGTCAGGTGCGGGACGAGCGCGGGCCACCCGGCCCCTCCAGACCACGGGGTCCCTGGCCGGATTCCCCGTGACCGGATCGGCCACGCCATGCATGGTCGTCTCGACCCACCACCGGCTGTCCCGCATCCAGCCGGCCACGCCACCCCGGAGCCGGCCGGCCGGCCCCCTCCACGAGACCGGCCCGGCCGGACCGTCGATGGCCAGGACCCGCACGAGGACCCGATCCTGACCCGGGCGACCCGACGCATCCATCAGCGCCTCGACCAGAAGCGTTACCTGGCCGGCGGGGAGCACGGTGCGGGCGGTCTCCTGGTGGCGCGCATCCAGCAACAAGGCACCCACGACCCCCAGACCCACCAGGCTCGCCACCAGCGCGGCGCCCCATTTCTGCAGGACAGCGGCTACTCCGGCGGCGGCCAGTGCCACCGCCGCAAGCCACGGAACCCGGATCCCGGCTGCGACTCCGAGCCAGATGGCGCCGGCGCCGGCCAGATACCACCTGGCTCGCGGGTCGGGCAGGCGGCCTATCGACCCACCTCTACGTAGTCACGCATTCCTGCCAACCTGCCCTCGCCGATGCCCGGAACGTCCAGCAGGTCCTCCATCGTCATGAAAGGGCCATGGGACTCGCGGTGGGCGACGATGCGCAGCGCCAGCACCTCCCCCACCCCCGGAATGGCCGTCAGATCCTCATGACCCGCCCGGTTCAGATCCACCGGAAAGCCCGATCCCGCGCCGCCCGACGGCGGAACCCCCGCGCCCGTCCGGTCGCCGGCCCAGGGGATATCGAGGTGCATGCCGTCCTGCACCGGCGCAGCCAGGTTGACGAGGCGAAGCTCCGAGCCGGGCAGGGCGCCACCCACCCCGGCGATGGCATCTGCCACCCGGCTTCCTTCGGGCAACACCACCAATCCCGGCGCTGCCACCGCACCCGAGACATGGACGGTTGCCGTAGCCGGGGCGGTCCCGATTGCGGACACGGGTACGACCACCACCTCGGGGGACGGCCGGGACTCCGGCGGGGGAACATGGGGACGGTTCCAGACGGCGAACCCGGTAACGATCGCCAGCGCGCCGCCCAGGACCAGCAGGGCGCCCCGGCGCGACACCGGCATGCCCGGCGCCCCGGCGGGCACCCCATGGCCGGATGGCGTCTCGGATATGGCAGCCTCCTTCGCCCGCGCCGTTGTACTTGTACCGGCGGACAGGGCGGTTGGGAAGCCCTCTTCCTGCCGGAGGAGGTGCGGAGTGCGGAGGTGTACGAGCCGGTGGCGATTACCCTCCCTACGGTCTCTACAGGTGACTCGTGCTCGAACTTGACGGCTTGACCAAGCGCTACGGCGAGGTGGTTGCCCTGGACGACTGCGGCTTCTCGGTCAGGCCCGGGCGGATAGTCGGTTTCCTGGGCCCCAACGGCGCCGGTAAGACCAGCGCCATGCGCGCCGTCTTCGGCCTGCTCCGCCTCGATGGGGGCACCGTGACCTGGATGGGTCGGTCCGTCACCCACGACGCTCGCCGGCGGTTCGGATACATGCCGGAGATGCGGGGCCTGTACCCCCGCATGCCGGTGCGCCGCCAGGTGATCTACTTCGCGCGCCTCCACGGGCTCGGCAACGCAGCCGCCGCCCGCGCCGCCGACCGGTGGATCGCCAGGATCGGGCTCGAGGAGCGGACCGAATCCCGGATCGACGACCTCTCGCACGGAAACCAGCAACGGGTGCAGCTCGTGACCGCGCTGGTACACGATCCCGAGCTCCTGGTGCTGGATGAACCCTTCAGCGGCCTGGACCCGCTAGGTGTCGAGGAGATGTCCCGGATACTGCGAGAGAGGGCAGACCAGGGATCGGCCGTGCTCTTCTCGAGCCATCAGCTAGATCTCGTCGAGCACCTGTGCGACGACGTTGCCATCATCAACGAGGGCCGGGTGGCCCTGGCGGGACCCGTCAACACCCTGAAGGACCGGGCGGATCACCGCAGAGTCGAGGTGGACGTAGACTCGTCGCTCGCCCTCACCCCCACCCTCCCCGGTGTCCGGCTGGTGGAATCCCGAGGAACCCGCCATGTACTCCGGGTACCCGCCGAGGTCGGCATGGGAGAGATAATGGCCGCGCTCGCGGACGGCCGGACGGTCCGGGAGTTCTCCTACGGTCCGCCGACCCTGTCGGACCTCTTCAGGGAAACGGTGGCATCGTGAACACCTACCGGGCGGTCGGCCTCGTGATGCGGCGCGAACTCCTCGAGCGCGGCCTGAGCAAGTCCTATGCGCTGAGCTGGCTCTTCCTGGCGCTCCTCGTCGGCGCGGGCATAGCCATCCCGGGGTTCTTCGGGGATGACGGATCCGTCCGCACGTACAGGGTCGCCACCGTCGGGACCGAGAGCGTGGGCCCCGGCGAGTTGGCGAGGTCGATGGCACCAGGACGACCGGGCTCATACCGGATCGAGCTCAGCAAGTCGCCGGATGACACCGCCGCGACCGCGGCGGTGACGGACGGAGCGGTGGATGCGGCCCTGGTCGGCGGAAACAGGGTTCTGGTGGGTAAGGACACCCCCTCGGAACTCGAGTCCGCGCTGAGACAGGCCGTCCTCTCCCACCAGGTGCAGCGCATGGTGGCTGCCGGCGAGGTGTCCGAGCGGGCAGTGGCGATCATGGCCGGCGAGGGGGTGACGGTCGTGGCCGCCGGACCTGAGGTGGATGCCGATGCCGCAGCCGAGGCCCGGCAGTTCGTGATCGCTCAGGTGGCGCTGGTGCTCCTGTTCATGGCCGTCATGACCACCGGATCATGGGTGCTGCTGGGTGTTACCGAGGAGAAGACCAACCGCGTATCAGAGGTGTTGCTGGCCGCCCTTCGTCCGTGGCAACTCCTGGCGGGCAAGATCATCGGGGTGGGACTGCTCGGCCTGCTGCAGTTCGGATCGATCGCAGCCAGCCTGATCGTGGCCGTCCGCCTGGTCCTCGACGTCTCGTTGCCCGAAGTCGACGCCGGGTTCCTGGTCATCTCGTTGATCTGGTTCGTGCTCGGCTACCTGGTCTACGCCACCGGCTACGCGGCGGTGGGGGCCATAGCCCATCGACCCGAGGATGCCCAGAACGCTGCCTTCCCCTTGACGTTGGTCACCGTGGCCGGCTACGTGATCGGCATCGTCTACGTCTCCGGCAACCCGGACACGGTATGGTCGACCGCCCTCACGCTGGTTCCGCTGACCGCCCCCTTCGTGCTCCCGGTTCGAGCAGTGTCCGACTCCGTGGCCCTGTGGGAACAACTTGCGGCGGCCGTGATCATGATCGGCTTCATCATCCTGCTGATCAGGGTGGCCGGTCGGGTTTACGCGGGCGGGGTGTTCAACTACCGGACCCGGATCAAGGCCCGGCAGGCCTACCGCTCCGCCGAGTTCTGAGGCCGGCGCACCCTACGGACCTACACGACGATGTTGAGCAGCCTCGGCCTCCGGTCGATCACCCTCCGCACCTCGTTCCCTGCGACATGCCGAGCCACGTTGTGATGGCCCAGTGCCAGGTCCAGCGCCGCGCTCTCCGAGATACCCACCGGCACCTCGATCCGCGCTCTGACCCTGCCGTTTACCTGGACCACCATCGTCACCGACTCATCGGCGGCGGCTCCCGTGTCGGCCTCGGGCCAGGGTTGGAGGTGGATGCTGGTCTCGTTGCCGAGACCACTCCAGACCTCCTCGGTCACGTGGGGAGCGATCGGCGCCAGCAACAGGGCCAGGATGGTGAGGGTCTCCCGCCACACCTCCGCGGTCACGTTCCGGGCGGCCAGGGCATCGTTCATGGAGTTGCGGAGCTTCATCAACTCCGCCACGGCGGTGTTCCATGAGAACGACTCGAGATCCTGCCCGACCTTGATGATCGCCTGGTGGGCACGGCGCCGGAGCGCGGCGGTGGCGGAGTCGTCGGCCTGTCCGGCCCGGTACTCCGCGTTGCCGAGGCGCCAGACATCGGCGATGAAGCGCTGCGCACCCTTCATCCCCCGGCTGTCCCACGGGCCGCCCTTTTCCCATTCGAAGGCGAACATCAGGTAGGTCCGGACCGTATCCGCGCCGAACCGCTCCACCAGGGCGTCGGGATTCACCACATTGCCGCGGGACTTCGACATGCGCTGGACGTCCAGCCGGTGGCGCAGCTGGGTGACGCTGTTGTCCCCCGGGATGGTCGGTATCTCGATCGTCGCGCTCTCAGGAATCTCGACGGTCACGGGCTCGGCGCCATCCGGCGGCTGGACCACCAGCAGGCGTTCGGTGCGGCTGACGATCTCGCCCACCAGGTGATCTCCATCCGCGCCCTCCGGCGGCCCGTCGGGATCGGTCGCCACTAGCACCGAGTCGGCCACCAGCCGGTCTCCCTCATGCCGGCCGGCCACCAGCACCCGGTCACCCCGGCGCTCCTCCCCCAGCACCTGGCCCTGGTTGCGGAGCATCAGCATCGGCTCGTCGAACATACCGTCCGGATCACGACCGTGAGCCCTCATCGCGGCGGCCGTGCCCGCGAAACACCCCATGTCCCGCAGCGCCTTGGTGAAGAACCGGGTGTACATGAGATGCATCACGGCATGCTCCGAGCCGCCGGTGTACGTGTCGACCGGCAGCCAGTAGGCCGCCTCCTCGGGATCGAACGGAGCGAGGTCGTATCCCGGGCTCAGGTAGCGGAGCTGGTACCAGGACGAGCACATGAAGGTGTCCATCGTGTCGGTCTCACGGCTCGCCGGTTCCCCCTCCGAGTCAACCGCCTCCAGGAACGGTTCATGGGAGACGAGCGGGCTCCGTCCGGTCGGCATGAACTCCACGTCCTCGGGCAACTCCACCGGAAGGGCGTCATCGGGTACCAGCTCGACGGTTCCGTCCTCGCGGTAGACCACAGGAATCGGCGAGCCCCAGTAGCGCTGCCGGCTTATCAGCCAATCCCGCAGCCGGTACTGGATGGCCCCCTCGCCGTGCCCCCCGGCCTCGAGCCAATCGATCATGGCCACCTTGGCCTCGGCTATGTACAGACCGTCGAGAAAGTCCGAATTGATCGACGGGCCGTCCCCTTCGTAGGCGTCCCCCTCGAAGTGATCGGGCGGCTGGACGGTGCGCACCACGGGCAACCCGTACTTGACGGCGAACTCCCAGTCACGTGTGTCCTCACCGGGAACGGCCATGATCGCCCCGGTTCCGTAGCTCATCAGCACGTAGTCGGCTATCCAGACCGGGATATCGCAGCCGGTGACGGGATTGGTCGCGTAGCCACCGGTGAACACGCCGTGCTTGTCCCGGGTCAGGTCGGTTCGCTGGAGCTCCGAACGGCGGGCGGCGCCGTCCCGGTAGGCCTCCACCTCTTCCCGCAGGTCCGCGGTGGTCAGCACCTCCACCAGGGGATGCTCCGGAGCGAGCACCATGAACGTGGCGCCGTGGAGCGTGTCCGGGCGGGTGGTGAACACCTCGATCGGATCGGCGCCTTCCACGGGGAACCGGACCCGGGCCCCCACCGAGCGTCCGATCCAGTTGGTCTGCATCGCCTTGATGGGCTCGGGCCAGTCGAGACCACCGAAGTCCAGAAGCTCCTCCGCGTACCGGGTGATACGGAAGAACCACTGCTCCATCATCCGCTGGACCACCGGCTGGCCGGTCCGCTCGTCCCGCCCGTCGATGACCTGCTCGTTGGCGAGGACGGTCTGGAGGGTCGGGGACCAGTTGACCAGCGCCTCGCCACGATACGCCAGCCCCGCTTCATAGAGCCGGGAGAAGAACCACTCCGTCCAGCGGTAGTACTCCGGCGTGCAGGACACCGCCTCGCGTTCCCAGTCGATCATGGTCCCCATCGACCGGAGCTGGCGGCGCATCCGCTCGATGTTGGCGTAGGTCCACCTCCAGGGGTGGATGTTGGCCTGCACCGCGGCGTTCTCGGCCGGTAGCCCGAACGCGTCGAACCCCATCGGGAAGAGGACGTTGTAGCCCTTCATCCGCATGTAGCGGGCCCGGGCGTCCGAGGGCGTCATGGCGTACCAGTGCCCGATGTGGAGATCGCCGCTCGGGTAGGGCAACATGGTCAGCGCGTAGTGCTTGGGGCGCTCCCAGTCGACCACCGAGCGATAGACGCCATCCCTTTCCCAGGCTTCCCGCCACCGTGCCTCGATCCGGCCGTGGTCGTATCTCTGGTTCCTTCTGGTCACGCCGGTGATTCTAGGAGGGTGCTGAAAAGACGAGGATCGGTTGGCCCACGATACTTCTAGCTGGTGTTTCGTTTCCGGCTACCGGGCCAACTGGGCATCTTTCAGTACCCTCCTGGAGGGTGCCGGAGAAGGAATATCGCGGGCGGGATGGCGGAGGGCGGATGAGGTGGAGCTGACGGGATTTGAACCCGTGACCTCTTGCATGCCATGCAAGCGCTCTG